>NZ_JCBATA010000021.1:0-114606 GCF_059816245.1 Frankia sp. RB5 | reverse complement strand
CGATGAGGCACAGCCATAGGCAGGTGCCGGCGGTGAGGCGTCCGGACCAGCGGCGGATCGCGTCTCCGAGTACCTCGGTGGGCACGTTGTCGGCGTTGAGGGCGAGATCGGCGAGTTCCGCGAGGTCTTCGGCGTCCTCCTCGGTGGGCGTTGCGGTGGCGGGCGGTGCGGCCGTGTCCGGCTCGGTGCCGGGCGTGGTGGTGGGTGGGGGTGTGGGGTCGGGCGTCATGGTGGTCACCTGGTTCAGGGGTGCGCGGACGATCATCGGACGGGTCTGATCGTCGCACCCGCCTCCGACAGTTTTTTGCCTTGACGCAAAGGCTCCGGTCGGGTCTGGACGATCACCGCAAGGGCGAAAAACGGTGTTACCGCGGGAACAGGAAGCTGGCCGGCCCATCGGTGCGGCGGGTTTGACGGTGATCAGATGCGGTGACGTGTGAGGGCAAGGCACGCGTCAGGCGCGGCCACCTCTGTAACGGTCAGTCCCACGGCGGATCTGGCCTGACTCGCCGCAATTCCCCCGTGATGACCCCGTGAAGGTTGGATCCCACCGGTGGGGCCGTTGGGCGCGGCCGAGGTTCCGTGGGCGCGCAAGGCTGCGGTCTCCGGTCAGGGGAGGAGCGGCCAGGAGGGAGCCGGCCAGGAGAGGGCTGGTCAGGTGGAGGTGCCGGCGGCGTGGACGAGGCCGCGCAGGGTGTCGTGGAGGCGGGCGCGGACCGCCTCGATGACGCAGGCGTGCAGTCCGAGTGGCTCGGACAGGATCCAGCGGGTGGTCGGGTGGCGCTCGCGGGCCTCGTCCAGCGCCGCGGGGATGTCGCGATGTGTGTGGTTCCCGTCGAACAGGAAGAACGGGTAGACGATGATCTCGGTGCAGCCGGCGGCGGCGAGGTTCGCGTAGCCCTCGGCGATGTTCGGACGCGTGACCTCGAGGAACGCGCTCTCGACCGCGCCCCACGGCCGGGGATCGTTCGCGCTCTGAGAACCAGTGGAACTCGGCGCGGGGTCTGGTGAGCCGTCGGGTCCCGGTGAGACGTCGGCGCAGGGGGCGGTTGGGTGCGCGGAGCCGGTCGCCAGCCGGCGAGCGAGCTCGCGGACGGTGGCGTTCGCCTCGCCGCGCCGGGAGCCGTGCCCGATCACCAGAAGTCCGCGCATGCCACCAGTGTGCGCCGATCGGCGCGCCTGGTCAGGTCGGCGGGCCGTCGTCGGAACTGTGGCCGGGAAAGACCTTGGCGGTCGGGTCGAGGACCGGGGCGGCGTTGTTGACCGCGGTCGCCACCTCGCCGAAGGCAGTGGCGATGAGCCGGACCTTGCCGGGGTAGTCGACGAGGTCGCCAGCGGCGAAGACCCGCGCGACGCCGGTGGACATCGCCGAGTCGACCAGGATGCGCCGCCGCTCGACGGTGAGTCCCCAGCGGGTCAGCGGCCCGAGGTCGGTGCCGAAGCCGAGCGCGGCCACGATCGCCTGCGCTGGGCGGATCTCGCGGGACCCGTCGCGCAAATCCTCCAGCTCGACCTTCTCCACCCAGTCCTCGCCGTGCACGGCGACGAGGTCGGTCAGCGTGCGGATCTCCACACCGGATGCCTCGACCCGGGCGACCGCCGCCGGCTGGGCGCGCAGCCGCTCCCGCTTGTGGACCAGCGTCACCGACCGCGCGACCGGCACGAGCGCCAGCGCCCAGTCCACCGCGGCATCCCCGCCGCCGGCGACGGTGACGTCCCGCCCGGTGTGCTCGTCGGGCCGTGGCGCGAAGTAGTACAGGCCCCGACCGAGATGCCCGCCGCCGACCGGCAGCGGCTTCGGTGCGAACGCCCCGAGGCCCCCGGTGATCACCACGGCGCGGGCCCGGACCCGCCGACCCGCCTCGTCGGTCACCACCACCGCGTCCGGCTCGTGCGCGAGCTCGGTGGCCTGGCGGCCGAGCAGGTAGATCGGGTCGTAGGGTGCGGCCTGAGCCGCGAGCGCGTCGACGAGCTCCCGCCCGCGTACCGCAGGGAAGCCGGCAACGTCGTAGATCACCTTTTCCGGGTACATCGCGGTGATCTGCCCGCCGACCTCGGGCAACGTGTCCATCACCGCGACCGACATCCCCCGGAACCCCGCGTAGTAGGCCCCGAACAGCCCGGCCGGCCCCGCTCCCACGACCAGCATGTCCACCTGGACGCCCATGTCGCTTCCGGCCGCCTCGCTTCCGGCCGCGTCGTCCGTGGCGGGTCGTGCGGTCACGGCGGCTCCCTCCAGGCTTGATGTCGACCGACAGGGCGGCGCTCCTGTTCGGGGCGCGACGGCCGTCCTGCCGGACGTCCATCCTGCCGGACGTCCATCCTGCCGGAGATGTCACGCGGGCATGTGGGTCACGCGGGCATCGTCACCCGGGCCATGTGGTCGCGGCGGCGGTCCGGCCACGCACCGCCACGGGATGGGGACGCCGCGCAACGCCGCTGTGGTCAGCCGGTTGTGGTCAGAAGGCGGACAGGGGACCGTGCGTCGGGTGCGGTGGGGGTTAGCGTGGTGGGCCGGGCGTCCCGGTGGTCCCGGCTGGTTGGTCCGGCCGGCCCGTGGCGTGATGATGGGTTCGTCCCCTCGCGTGGGGGAGGTGCGGTCGAGGCCGTCCGGCGGTGCCCCGAGCGGCTGCGTGCGGCTGTGGGGACTGGACGGACACAGGTAGGAGACCAGTGGCGGATCGATCGACGGGCCGGAGGCGGATCGGTGGCGGACCCCGGGGAGAGGCGCTGCACCCCGAGGATCCGACGGTCATCGGCGACTACCGGGTCGTGAGCCGGCTCGGATCCGGCGGCATGGGCACCGTGTACCTTGCCCGCGACGGCCGCGGCGCACCTGTCGCGATCAAGGTGATCCGTTCGGATCTGGCCGCGGATCCCGAGTTCCGCGACCGGTTCCGGGACGAGGTCGCCGCCGCCCGCCGCGTCGCCCCGTTCTGTACCGCCCAGGTTCTCGACGCCGACCCCGAGGCCCGCCGCCCGTACCTCGTCACCGAGTACATCGACGGCGTGCGGCTCGACGACGTCGTCGCCGAGTCCGGCCCGCTGCCGCTGTCGACGCTGCAGGGCGTGGCGATCGGGGTCGCGAGCGCGCTGACCGCCATCCACCGGGCCGGGATCGTGCACCGCGACCTCAAGCCCAGCAACGTCATTCTGTCCTTCTCCGGCCCCAGAGTGATCGACTTCGGGATCGCCCGCGCGCTCGACGCGGCGCAGGGTCGAACCCAGACCGGCCTCGTCCTCGGCTCGGTCGGCTGGATGGCGCCCGAGCAGATGGAGGGCGCCCCGCTCGGCCCCGCCGTCGACGTGTTCGCCTGGGGACTGCTCATCGCCTACGCCGCCCTCGGCGGCCATCCCTACGGGGAGGGCACCTACACGGAGATGTCGGAGAAGATCCTCAACGGTCGGCCCGACCTGCGCGGCATACCCGCGGATCTCGAAGGCATGGTGAGCGCCGCGCTCGCCCGTGACCCACGCGCCCGTCCGACGACCGAGCGGCTGCTGATGAGCCTGCTCGGCGAGCAGGCGCCGTCCGGTGGTGACACCCGGGTCGCGGCGACGGAACTGCTGCACGGCACCTGGCCGCGGGGCCGCAGCGCGGCGGCCGAGGCCGCCGAACTGGCCGGGGCTGCTGGGCTGGCCGGCGCTGCCGGGGCGATGGCACGGGGTGCGGGGCACCGCGGTGGATACGCGGCTGCCGGGCCGGACCCGACCCGGGTGGCCGGCTCCGGGCAGCAGCGCAACTGGTGGGACGAGCCGGACGACCTGCCGCCGCCTGCCGGACCCCCCGTACCGGCGCCCGACCTTGCCGGCCTGGGCGCGGGCGGGCGCGGGGTGCGTCCCGGGCCGGGCGGTGGTTTCGGCGGCGGAGCCGGTGACGCCGGCGTACCGGGACGGCGTCGACGGCGGGGCGGCTTCGTCCAGTACGGCGACGAACCGCCGCCCCCGCCGCGCCCAGGCGCTGGCGCCCGCCCACCCGCGGCGGACCGCCGCCAGGCACCGTCCCCGTATCCGGCTGATCGCCACCGGCCGGCCCAGCCCTACCAGCCGGCCCAGCCCTACCAGCCCGCTCGGCGGGAGCCGCCGGCGCCGCGTCTCGTCGCCGAGCGGCCGGCCCGCCGCGAGCGGGAGGCCGACCCGTACGACGAGCCGGCGCCGCGCCCGCGCCGTCGGCGGCGGATGCGGCTGCGGATCCCGTTCAAGAAGACGATCCTGTTCGTCCTGCTCGTCCTGTTGCTGCTCTCGGCCGCCGACCAGATCGCCTCGATGGTCGACCAGCAGCGGACCCGGCTCTGGGACAAGGTCGCGACCTCCGTCAGGCAGGGCTTTGACGACCGTCTGGACCATGCGTGGGACGAGGTGAAGAAGACCTTCTCCGGCGGCTCCGACAACGGCAACTAGTGCGCCCCGCGTGATGCGGAGGCGTAAACCCCGCTCCGGGTAGGTACACCGAACCCATGGCGAGCTTCAGCACCAGGATCAATGAGTTCCTGCACAGCCCGAAGACGCGGGAGATGGTCGACAAGGCCAAGGCCGCGGCCAACAAGCCGGAGAACCGGCAGAAGATCAAGCAGATGCAGGAGAAGATCACCAGCCGGGCCCGCGGTCACGGCCAGCACCCGGGCGGTGCCCCGCCCGCCGGGCGGGACCAGGCCGAGCGTCCTGGCGGCTTCGGGGCAGGCGGGTCGGTGAGCGGGTATGACGCGGACGTCGACCCGGGCGCCGGCGCGGCCGACCCCACGGCGCGTCCCGACCGCTGATCGGGGCGGTCGGCTGCGACGTGAGCCGGCGACGTGAGCGGCGTCCTGACCCGGCCCAGGGGTGGGGTGCAGGTCGTACGATCGCGGGGTGAGCGATGTGGATGCCGACGGCGAAATTCCGGTGGGTCGGGGCGACGAGATCCGGTCGGTCCTCGACCGGGCCGCCGCGGGCGGGCGCATCTCGGCGCAGGAGGCCCTGCTCCTCTACACCCGCGCGCCGCTGCACGCGCTCGGCGCCGCGGCGGACACGGTGCGGCGCAGCCGTTATCCCGACGGCATCGCCACCTACATCATCGACCGTAACATCAACTACACGAACGTCTGCGTGACCGCCTGCCGGTTCTGCGCGTTCTACCGGGCCCCGAAGCACGCGGAGGGCTGGGTCCGCGAGGTCGAGGACATCGTCGTCAAGTGCGGCGAGGCGGTCGACCTCGGCGCCACCCAGATCATGCTGCAGGGCGGTCATCACCCGGACTTCGGTATCGAGTGGTACGAGGGTGTGTTCACCGCGATCAAGGCGGCGTATCCGCAGCTCGCGTTGCACTCCCTCGGCGCGAGCGAGGTCGTGCACATCTCCCGTACCTCGGGGATCGAGATCGCCGAGGTCATCACCCGCCTGCGCGAGGCGGGGCTGGACAGTTTCGCCGGCGCCGGCGCCGAGATCCTCACCGAGCGCCCGCGGCATGCCATCGCCCCGCTGAAGGAGCCGGGCCACGTGTGGCTGTCGGTGATGGAGACCGCGCATACGCTGGGCCTGGAGTCCACCGCGACCTTCATGATGGGCACCGGCGAGACGAACGCCGAGCGCATCGAGCACCTGCGGATGATCCGCGACGTGCAGGACCGCACCGGTGGCTTCCGCTCGTTCATTCCGTGGACCTACCAGCCGGAGAACAACCACCTCGGCGGGCGCACCCAGGCGACCACCCTGGAGTACCTGCGTCTTGTCGCCGTCGCCCGGCTCTTCTTCGACAACATCGCCCACCTGCAGGGTTCCTGGCTGACGACCGGCAAGGAGGTCGGCCAGCTCACCCTGCACATGGGCGCGGACGATCTCGGTTCGGTGATGCTGGAGGAGAACGTCGTCTCCTCCGCCGGTGCCCGCCATCGCACCAACCGGTCCGAGCTGATCTCCCTGATCCGCACGGCCGGGCGGATCCCGGCCCAGCGCGACACGCTGTACCGCCATCTGGTCGTCCACCGCGACCCGGCGCTCGACCCGGTCGACGACCGCGTCGCCTCCCACTTCTCCTCCACGGCCCTGCCGCTGGTCGCGAGCTGAATGAGCGAGCCTGCCGCGTCGCACCCGACAGGGCCGAAGATCGAGCTGCACGTCCACCTGGAGGGCACCGTCCGCCCGGCCACCCTGCTGGCGATGGCGCGGCGCAACGGCGAGTCGCTGCCGTCGTCGACGGTGGAGGGGCTCGCCGAGCTGTACCGCTTCCGCGACTTCGACCATTTCATCCAGGTCTGGATCATGACCACGCACGTGATGCGGACCGAGGCGGACTTCCGCCAGGTCGTCGTCGAGTACGCCGCCGAGGCGGCCGCGCACGGCGCCGTGTACCTGGAGGGGATCTTCTCCCCGTGGTTCCGGGTGCAGCGCGGTGTGCGAGTGGAGGAGATCTTCCACGGCTACGCCGACGGGGCGATCGAGGCGCGGGAGCGCCACGGCGTCGAGGTTCGGCTGACGCCGGACATCGAGCGGGTGCTGCCGGTCGAGTCCGCGGTGGAGGTGGCGGGCTGGACCGCGCGCTTCGCCGAGCGGGGACTCGTTGGCATCGGGCTCGGCGGGCCGGAGGCCGGCCATCCGCCGGAGCCGTTCGCGCCCGCCTTCGCGCTGGCCGCGGACGCGGGTCTCGCCGCCGTCCCGCACGCGGGCGAGACGGCGGGGCCCGAGTCGGTGCGCGGCGCGCTCGACGCCCTCGGGGCCCGGCGGATCCGGCACGGGATCCGCGCGGTCGAGGATCCGGCGCTGGTCCGCCGGCTCGCCGACGAGCGGATCGTGCTGGACGTCTGCCCGGTGTCGAACCTGCGCACCCGGTCGGTGCCGAGCCTGGCCGAGCATCCGCTGGCCGCGTTGCGCGCCGCTGGCGTGGCGTGCTCGCTGGCCACCGACGACCCGGCCATGTTCGACACCGATCTGGGCGCGGAGCACGCCGTGGCCGCGAGGCTCGGCGCCCGCTCCCGGGACCTGTACGCGGCCGGCGTCGCCGGTGCGCTGTGCGACGAGACGACCCGCGAGCGGCTGCGTGTCCTCGGCGAGGCCACGGACTGGGACGCGGCCGAACAGGCAGTCCGGGCGGGGAGCGTGCGATGAGCCGGGCGGGGCTGGACAAGCGGCCGCGGGAGGTGGCCGCCATGTTCGACGGCGTCGCCGGCCGCTACGACCTGACCAACGCCGTGCTCAGCGGTGGTCTCGACCGGGGCTGGCGGCGTGCCACGGCGGCCGCCCTCGACCTGCGTCCCGGGCAGCGGGTGCTCGATCTCGCCGCCGGCACGGCGACTTCGTCGTGGGTGTTCGCGCAGGCTGGCGTCGACGTCGTGGCCTGCGACTTCTCCCTCGGCATGCTGCGGGTGGGCCGGCGCCGCCTCGCCGAGCGGGCCGGGGCCGGTGCGCCGGGGGCCGGGCGGGTCGCGCTGGCCGCGGGGGACGGGCTGCACCTGCCGTTTCCCGACGCGTCCTTCGACCGGACGACGATCTCCTTCGGGCTGCGCAACGTCGCCGACACCCACCGCTGCCTGACCGAGCTGCGCCGGGTCACCCGGCCGGGCGGTGCGCTGGTGGTGTGCGAGTTCTCCCGGCCGGTGTGGGGGCCGTGGCGGACCGTCTACCTCGAGTACCTGATGCGGGCGCTGCCGCGGGTGGCCCGGGCGGTGAGCAGCAGCCCGGACTCGTACGTCTACCTGGCGGAGTCGATCCGGGCCTGGCCGGCGCAGGCGGATCTCGCGGGCCTGCTGCGCGACGCCGGGTGGACCAGGGTCGGCTGGCGCAACCTCACCGGCGGCGTCGTCGCCCTGCACCACGGCCACGTCCCCGACTAGATCGCGACTAGATCGGGCGCCGGGCCGGGCGTCAGGCCGGGACGTGCGAGTCGAACCAGGTCAGGGTGCGCGACCACGCGTCGCGGGCGGCCGTCGGACAGTAGGTGTCCGGCCGGGTGTCGTCGTGGAAGGCATGGCCGGCGCCCGGGTAGCGGACGACCTCGACGGGGACGCTCGCGCGGGCGGCGGCGGCGTGTAGCGCGTCGATGTCCGCGCCGGGGATGCTCGGGTCGCGTTCGCCGTAGATGCCGAGCCAGGGCGTCTGGAGCTGGTCGGCGAGCTCGAGCTGCGGCGGCTCGCCGAATCGGCGGGTGCGGATCCCGGCGCCGTAGAAGGTCACCGCCGCGCCGAAGGGACGGTCGACCGCGGCGTGGAAGGCGGCGGCTCCGCCCAGGCAGAAGCCGACGACGGCGCAGCGATCCAGTGCGGTGCCGTCGTCGGCGAGCACCGCGAGCGCGGCGTCGATGTCGTCGAGCATCTCCGTGCCGGTCACGGTCTCGGCGGCCTTGCCGGCCGGTTCGATGTCGTCGGGGGTGAAGACCGGCGAGCCGACCCGGTGGTAGAGGCCGGGTGCGATGGCGCGCCAGCCGGCCTGGGCGAAGCGGGTGCACAGGCTGCGCATGTGCTCGGTGAGGCCAAGCGCCTCGTGCAGCACCACGACGCCGCCGCGGGCGGGGCCGGACGGCTCGACCAGGGTCGCGGGGGCGGGCCCGTCGGCGGTGGGCAGGACGACCGTCTCTTCGATCATCGTTCTCTCGATTCGCTGCCGGGCCCCGACGCGCGCGGGCGTGCGCCGATTTTCTGTTCCTGCGCGAGGCCTACCCAGCACGGGCGGTGATGTCACCTGGTGACGAGAAAAGGCCACCATTGGCGGGATCCGGGTGCGCGTTGTGGACGTCCAGGCGCGTACGGTGACGGCCAGATTGGTTCTGGAGCAGCAGGTTGGTTCTGGAGCAGGAGGCGCCGGGGTGCCGTACCGGTCTGTCGGGCGCGAGATTATACGCTGGTGTTGGTCGGGCGTCGGGGCTCCTCTGGAGCGTCGGGAGCACGGGGGGCCGCAATTGGTCGCTCACGGTGGCCATAGGGTGCACGAAGTCGACTCGTCCGCTCTTCGCCGCGTCTCGGTTGGTGCGATCGGCCTGCATAGGGCCTACACTCGCCGGGGGCGCTCGTGAAGAATTTCACGAGCGGCCCGAACGGACGGTCCCGAGTGGCGGGTAGTCCCGAGTGGATGTCGAGTGGATCCGGAGCGCTGGGTGGCGATGGGGACGACAGGGAATGGCGGCGGTGGCGGTGGGTCGGCGATCGACGCCGACGTCATCGTGGTCGGCGCCGGTCCCGGCGGCTCGTCGGCCGCCTACCACCTCGCCGGCACGGGGCTGGATGTCCTGCTCCTGGAGAAGACGACCTTCCCCCGGGAGAAGGTCTGCGGCGACGGGCTGACGCCCCGCGCCGTGCGCAGCCTGGTCGAGATGGGGGTGGACACCTCGCCCGCCGCCGGCTGGGCGCGAAACCGGGGGCTGCGCATCGTCGGTGGCGGGGTGCGGCTCGAACTGCCCTGGCCGGAGCTGGCCAGCTGGCCGGACTATGGTCTCGTCCGCCCCCGGCTGGACTTCGACGACCTGCTCGCCCGGCACGCGGTGAAGGCCGGCGCCCGGCTGCACGAGGGCACGGCCGTCACCGGCCCGCTGCTCGACGAGCACACCGGCCGGGTCGTCGGCGTGCGGGCGCGCACCGGCCCCGACCGGGAGCCGGTCACCTTCCGGGCGCCGCTGGTCGTCGCCGCGGACGGCAACAGCGCGCGGATCGCCCTGTCGCTGGGCATCCGCCGCCGCGATGACCGCCCGCTCGGCGTGGCGGTGCGCCGCTACTACCGCAGCACCCGCACCGACGACGACCACCTCGAGTCCCACCTGGAGCTCTGGGAGGGCCGGCCGGGCGAGAGCCGGCTGCTGCCCGGCTACGGCTGGATCTTCGGGGTCGGCGACGGCACCAGCAACGTCGGCCTCGGCCTGCTGAACACCACCGACGCCTTCCAGAACACCAACTACCAGGACCTGCTGCGCCGCTGGCTCGCCGCACTGCCGCCGGAGTGGGGCTTCACCGAGGAGAACGCGACTGGCGCGGTGCGCGGCAGCGCGCTGCCGATGGGCTTCAACCGCACGCCGCACTACCGCGACGGCGTGCTCCTCGTCGGCGATGCGGGCGGCATGGTCAACCCGTTCAACGGCGAGGGCATCGCGTACGCCCTGGAGTCGGGGCGGCACGCGGCGGAGGTCGCCGTGCAGGCGCTCGCCCGGGCCGAGGGACCGGCCCGGGAACGGGCGCTGGGCCACTACCCGGAGCTGATGCGCGCGCGGTACGGCGGCTACTACACTCTCGGCCGCTATTTCGTCCAGCTCATCGGAAATCCGACCGTCATGGCGCTCGGGACGCGGCACGGCCTGTCGCGGCCGACGCTCATGCGCTTCGTGCTGAAGATCATGGCTAATCTCACGGACCCCCGGGGAGGGGATGCGATGGACCGACTGATCAATGCGATGACCCGGCTCGCACCAGCGGCCTGACGTGTTATCCGAGTCGATCCGGCGGCGCGCCGCGCGGCCCGGGTCGACCATTCCTGATTTCCCGCCCTTCCGCTGCCGCCCTCCCCGTGGCGCGGGGCCGGGCCCGCCGTCGTGAACAGTGGCCGACGGCATTCGCCGGAAAGCCATTCCTCATACCGTCCGGGTAAGACTCTTTCGAAGGAGAGGAGTTCGGCATGCTCTCGAACTACGTGCCGATCCTCGTTCTAATGGTGATCGCGACGCTGTTCGCGGTCGGTTCCGTCGCGGTCGGTGCGCTCGTCGGCCCGCGGCGCTTCAATCGGGCGAAGATCGACGCCTACGAGTGCGGTATCGAACCCTCTCCGGCGCCGGCCGGTCCGCAGCGTTTCCCGGTGAAGTACTACAACACCGCGATGCTCTTCATCGTCTTCGACATCGAGATCATCTTCCTGTTCCCGTGGGCGATCGCGTTCGACAGCCTCGCGGTGTTCGGTCTCGGTGCGATGGCGCTGTTCATGGCGACCATCTTCGTCGCGTACGCCTACGAGTGGCGTCGTGGAGGTCTGGAATGGGACTAGAGGAGAAGCTGCCCGGCGGCGTGCTGCTCGCCAGTGTCGAGAAGCTCGCCAACTGGTCGCGCCGGTCCTCGCTGTGGCCGGCGACGTTCGGACTGGCGTGCTGCGCGATCGAGATGATGTCCACCGGTGCGGGTCGCTACGACCTGTCCCGGTTTGGTATGGAGGTCTTCCGCGCGAGCCCCCGCCAGGCCGACCTGATGATCGTCGCCGGTCGGGTGAGCCAGAAGATGGCGCCGGTGCTGCGGCAGATCTACGACCAGATGCCCGAGCCCAAGTGGGTGCTGTCGATGGGCGTGTGCGCCAGCAGCGGCGGGATGTTCAACAACTACGCGATCGTGCAGGGTGTCGACCACATCGTCCCGGTCGACATGTACCTGCCCGGCTGCCCGCCGCGGCCGGAGATGCTCATGGACGCGATCGTCAAGCTGCACGAGAAGATCCTCGCCGGCACGATCACCGGGAAGACGGCGTACACCGAGCCCGGCGACTCGCCCTACCCGAAGCCGATCGACGTGGCCACCGCCCGCGCCGGCCTGCCCGCCGGCGAGCTCGACACCCGCACGCTGTCGGTCAACGACCGCAAGCGGTTCCGGCTGCCCGCCGGCGCGCCGGCGACGACCGGCCGCGGCGCGGTGGAGCCCGACCTCGACACCCGCCGGCCCGCCGCCATCCCGCCGCCGTCGGTGTTCGGCCGGACCAAGCGGGTTCCGGACGGAGCCGGTGGCCGGCTCGCCCTCGCCGAGGCCGAGCCGGAGCCGGCCGAGATCGCGTCGGCGGGCACCATGCCCGCGGACGCCAAGCCGACGGACGAGTCCCGTGCTCACGGCACCGGCCCGACCACCGAGGCCCTCGGTGACCGGGAGGCCGACCGATGAGCGGGAACACCCACGGCCCAGGCGCCGTCGACGAGAACGGCGGGGGCGAGCTGGTCGCGGCCGGTGGGACCGCTGGGCGCCAGCACGACGCCTTCGGTGCCGCCGGCAGCGGTGACACGTCCGGCTTCGGTCGGCTGGTCGCGCCGGTTCCGGTGCTCGCCTCCAGCGAGCGGCCCTTCGGCGACGCGGACGCGGACGCGGTCTACGACGCGCTCGAACGGGTCTTCCCGCAGCTCGGCGACGCGGTCGAGCGGGCCGTCGTCGACCGGGGGGAGCTGACGCTGTACGTGCGGCGCGAGGCCCTGCCGGCGCTGGCGCGGACCCTGCGCGACGACCCGGGACTGCGGTTCGAGCTGCTGAGCTCGCTGTCCGGCGTCGACTATCCGGACGACCTCACCGGCCGCCGGCTGCACTCGGTGGTGCACCTGACCTCGATGACCCATCGGCGCCGGCTGCGTGTCGAGGTCTCGGTCGGCGACGACGACCCGACCGTGCCGAGCCTGACCGGCGTGTGGCCCACCGCTGACTGGCACGAGCGGGAGGCCTACGACCTGTTCGGCATCGTCTACACGGGCCACCCCGGACTGACCCGGATCATGATGCCGGACGACTGGACCGGGCACCCGCAGCGCAAGGACTACCCGCTCGGCGGCATCCCTGTCGACTACAAGGGCGCCACCGTACCCCCACCGGACGAGCGCCGGAGTTATTCGTGATGACACCCAACAGCACCCAGCAGACCCACCAGCCGTACGAGGCCGGCTACGCCGAGTCGGCGAGCGGGCGCGTCTACACCGTCACCGGCGGGGACTGGGAGGACGTCCTCGGCGCCGGCGAGCAGGACGCCGAGCGCATCGTCGTCAACATGGGCCCGCAGCACCCGTCGACCCACGGGGTGCTGCGCCTCGTCCTGGAGATCGAGGGCGAGACGGTCACCGAGACCCGCATCGTCATCGGCTACCTGCACACCGGCATCGAGAAGAGCTGCGAGTACCGCACCTGGACGCAGGCGGTCACCTTCCTCACCCGCGCCGACTACCTGGCGCCCCTGTACAACGAGGCGGCGTACTGCCTGTCGGTCGAGAAGCTGCTTGGCATCACCGATCAGATCCCCGAGCGGGCCACCGTCATCCGGGTCATGGTGATGGAGCTGCAGCGCATCGCCTCGCACCTGGTGTGGCTCGCCACCGGCGGGATGGAGCTCGGCGCCACCACCGCGATGATCTTCGGCTTCCGGGAGCGGGAGAAGGTCCTCGACCTGCTGGAGGCGATCACCGGCCTGCGGATGAACCACGCGTTCATCCGCCCCGGGGGCCTCGCCCAGGACCTGCCCGACGGCGTCGAGAGCGCGATCCGCGAGTTCCTCGCCGACATGCCGAAGCGCATCCAGGAGTACCACAGGCTGCTGACCGGCCAGCCGATCTGGAAGGCCCGGATGGTCGACGTCAACATCCTCGACGCGGCCGGCTGCATCGCGCTGGGCACCACCGGCCCGGTGTTGCGCGCCGCCGGGCTGCCCTGGGACCTGCGCAAGACCATGCCGTACTGCGGCTACGAGACCTACGAGTTCGACGTGCCGACCGCGCTGGAGGGCGACTCGTTCGCCCGCTACCTGGTGCGCCTGGAGGAGATGGGCGAGTCGCTGCGGATCGTCGAGCAGTGCCTGGCGCGGCTGCGGCCGGGGCCGGTGATGGTCGCCGACAAGAAGATCGCGTGGCCCGCGCAGCTGTCCATCGGCGCTGACGGAATGGGGAACTCGCTCGCCCACATCCGCAACATCATGGGTACCTCGATGGAGGCCCTCATCCACCACTTCAAGCTCGTCACCGAGGGCTTCCGGGTGCCGGCCGGCCAGGTCTACACCCAGATCGAGTCGCCCCGCGGCGAGCTCGGCTATCACGTGGTCAGCGACGGCGGCACGAGACCGTTCCGCGTCCACGTGCGCGACCCAAGCTTCGTCAACCTGCAGGCCGTCCCGGCGCTGACCGAGGGCGGCCAGGTGGCGGACGTGATCGTCGGGGTCGCCTCGGTCGACCCGGTGCTCGGGGGAGTGGACCGCTGATGGCCTTCTCACCGCAGACACATGCCGCCGCGGCGGAGATCATCGCCCGTTACCCGGCCGGCCGGTCCCGCTCGGCGCTGCTGCCGCTGCTGCACCTCGTCCAGGCCGAGCAGGGCTGCGTGACCACCGAGGGCGTCACGTTCTGCGCCGAGACGCTCGGCCTCACGGCGGCCGAGGTCGGCGCGGTCGCGACCTTCTACACCATGTACAAGCGCCGCCCGGTCGGCGACTACCTCGTGTCGGTCTGCACGAACCTGTCCTGCGCGCTGCTCGGCGGGGACGACGTCTACGCCCGGGTCGCCGAGCTCCTCGGCATCGGCCACGACGAGACGACGCCCGACGGCCGGATCACCCTCGAACACGCCGAGTGCCTCGCGGCCTGCGACTACGCGCCGGTGATGACGGTGAACTACGAGTTCTACGACCAGGTCGACCCGGACGGCGCCGAACGGATCGTCGAGGGGCTGCAGGCCGGCGAGCGCCCCGCGCCGAGCCGCGGCGGGCCGCTGTGCTCGTTCGCCGAGATCTCCCGCCAGCTCGCCGGGCTGCCGGATCCGCGCCCGGAGGGCGTCGCGGGGCCGGGTGTCGGGGAGCCGTCGGTGGCCGGGCTGCTGCTCGCCGAGGCGGACGGCTGGACGGCGGACGACCGGCCGGCTCCGCTTGTCCCGGCCGCCGCCGAACAGGCCGCCTCCGCTGAGCGGAAGGGGAGCTGACGATGCCCATCACCCCGGTCCTCACCCGGCGCTGGAACGTCCCGGAGTCGTGGACGATCGACACCTACCGCCGCCTCGACGGCTACCTGGCGCTGCGCACCGCGCTCGCCGGCGAGCCGGACGACCTGATCAAACTGATCAAGGACTCCGGCCTGCGCGGCCGCGGCGGCGCAGGCTTCCCCACCGGGATGAAGTGGGGCTTCATCCCGCAGGGCGACGGCAGGCCGCACTACCTCGTCATCAACGCCGACGAGGGCGAGCCCGGCACCTGCAAGGACGCCCCGCTGATGAAGGCGGACCCGCACTCGCTGGTCGAGGGGATCATCATCGCCTCCTACGCGGTGCGGGCGAACCGGGCGTTCGTCTACCTGCGCGGCGAGCTGGTGCACGCGGCGCGACGGCTGCACGCCGCCGTCGCCGAGGCCTACGACGCGGGCTACCTGGGCCGCGACATCCTCGGCAGCGGCTTCGACCTCGACCTCGTCGTCCACTCCGGCGCCGGCGCGTACATCTGCGGCGAGGAGACGGCACTGCTCGACTCGCTGGAGGGCCGCCGCGGCCAGCCGCGACTGCGCCCGCCGTTCCCCGCCACCCACGGGCTGTACGCGTCGCCGACGGTCGTGAACAACGTCGAGACGATCGCCAGCGTGCCGTACATCGTCAACTACGGCGTCGACTGGTTCCGCTCGATGGGCCGGGAACGCTCCCCGGGCCCGAAGATCTACAGCCTGTCCGGGCACGTGACCCGCCCCGGGCAGTACGAGGCACCGATGGGCACCACGTTGCGCGAGCTGCTGGAGCTCGCCGGCGGGGTGCGTGGGGGGCGGGCGCTGAAGGCGTGGACGCCGGGCGGGTCCTCGACACCGATGCTGACGGCCGACCACCTTGACGCGCCGCTCGACTTCGAGGGCATGCAGGAGGCCGGCTCGCTGCTCGGCACGGCCGCCCTCATGATCATGGACGAGACGACCGACATGCTTCGGGTCGTGCGTCGCCTCACCCAGTTCTACGCGCACGAGTCCTGCGGCAAGTGCACGCCGTGCCGCGAGGGCACCAGCTGGATGGTGCAGATCCTGTCTCGCATCGAGCGCGGCGGCGGTGACGAGGCGGACGTGGACACCCTCGTCGACGCCTGCGACAACATCTTCGGCCGGGCGTTCTGCGCGCTGGCCGACGGGGCCACCTCCCCGATCGTGTCGGGGATCAAGTACTTCCGGGACGAGTTCATCCCGGTGAGCGCGGTGACCACGAGACCGGACACCACCCCGGACGGCGACCCGGACCCGGCCGCCACCCCCGGTGCCTACGCGGGAGCGCACTGACCATCATGACCGCACCAGCGCGCACTGCCGCGCCCACCTCCCAGCCGGCCGCGCCGCCCGCCCCGGACCTCGTCACGCTCACCGTCGACGGGCTGTCGGTCAGCGTCCCCAGGGGCACGCTGATCATCCGGGCGGCCGAGCTGCTCGGCATCGAGATCCCGCGGTTCTGCGACCATCCGCTGCTCGACCCCGTCGGGGCCTGCCGGCAGTGCATCGTCGAGGTCGAGGGCCAGCGCAAGCCGGTCGCCGCCTGCACGACGGCGGTCGCCGCCGACATGGTCGTGAAGACCCAGCTCACCTCGCCGGTCTCCCGCAAGGCGCAGGCGGGGAACCTGGAGTTCCTGCTCCTCAACCATCCGCTCGACTGCCCGATCTGTGACAAGGGCGGCGAGTGCCCGCTGCAGAACCAGTCGATGGCCAACGGCGGCGCGACCTCGCGGTTCCGCGAGACGAAGCGCGCCTACCCGAAGCCGCTCGCGATCTCGTCGGAGATCCTGCTCGACCGGGAACGCTGCGTGCTGTGCGCCCGCTGCACCCGGTTCTCCGCGCAGATCGCCGGCGACCCGTTCATCGAGCTGTTCGAGCGCGGCGCCGCCGAGCAGGTCGCGGTCAGCGACGGGCAGCCGTTCAGCTCCTACTTCTCCGGCAACACCGTTCAGATCTGCCCGGTCGGCGCGCTGACCAGCGCCGCCTACCGGTTCCGGGCCCGCCCGTTCGACCTGGTGTCCACCCCGACCGCCTGCGAGCACTGCGCGTCCGGCTGCTCGCTGCGCACCGACCACCGCCGCGGCAAGGTGACCCGGCGCCTCGCCGGCGACGACCCGGCGGTCAACGAGGAGTGGAACTGCGACAAGGGCCGCTTCGCGTTCACCTACGCCCGCGCCGCTGACCGCCTCACCACCCCGCTCATCCGCGACGACAACACCGGCCAGCTCGTCGAGGCGACCTGGTCCGAGGCGCTGGAGTACGCCGCCCGGGGCCTGGCCGAGTGCCGGGACCGCCACGGCGTCGGCGTGCTCACCGGCGGGCGGCTCACCCGTGAGGACGCCTACGCCTACGCCAAGTTCGCCCGGGTCGCCCTGCGCACCAACGACGTCGACTTCCGCGCCCGGCCGCACTCCGCCGAGGAGGAGGAGTTCCTCGGCCACGCGGTCGCCGGGACCGGCATCGGCGTCACCTACGCCGACCTCGAGGCGGCACCGGCGGTGCTGCTCGTCGCGTTCGAGCCGGAGGAGGAGTCGCCGATCGTCTTCCTGCGGCTGCGCAAGGCCGTCGACAAGCACGGCACCGCCGTGCACGCGCTGGCGCCGCTGGCCAGCCGTGGCCTCGCGAAGCTGCACGGGACGCTGGTGAGCGCCGAGCCCGGCGCGGAGCCCGCCATCCTCGACGCGCTCACCGCCGACGGGGCGGGCGCCGCCGCGGCCGCCGCGGCCGTGCGCGAGCCCGGTGCGGTGATCCTGGTCGGGGAACGGGCGGCCGAGGTGCCCGGTGCGCTGTCCGCGGTGCTGCGCCTCGCCGAGGCCAGCGGCGCCGCGCTCGCCTGGGTTCCGCGACGCGCCGGTGATCGCGGCGCCGTGTCCGCCGGGCTGCTGCCCTCGCTGCTGCCCGGCGGGCGGCCGGTGGCCGACGCCGCGGGCCGCGCCGAGGTCGAGGCGGTCTGGGGCGGCGGGCCGCTGCTCGGCGCGCCCGGCCGCGACACCGCGGGCATCCTCGCCGCTGCCGCCGCCGGCCGTCTCGACGCCGTCGTCGTCGCCGGGGTGGACGCCGAGGACCTGCCCGATCCGGCCGCGGCGCTCGCGGCGCTCGCCCGGGTGCCGTTCTGCGTGTCGCTCGAGGTGCGCCGCTCGTCGATCGCCGAGGTCGCCGACGTGGTGCTGCCGGTCGCGCCGGTGGCGGAGAAGGCCGGCTCGTTCGTCGACTGGGAGGGGCGGCTGCGGCCGTTCCAGCGGGCGCTGGACACCCCGGCGCTGCCCGACGTGCGGGTGCTGCACCTGCTCGCCGCCGAGATGGGCGTTGACCTGCGCCTGCCCGACACCGGTGCCGCCGCCCGCGAGCTGCGCGACGTCGGGCGGGCCGGCGAGGGGGTCACCCGGGCGCCGGCGCCCGCGGCGCATGCCGCCCCGGCGGCCGTCCCCGCGGCCGGCGAGGCGGTGCTCACCAGCTGGCACCAGCTCATCGACGACGGCGCGCTGCAGGCCGACGAGCCGTACCTGGCCGGCACGGCCAGGGTGCCGGTGGCCCGGATCTCCGCGGCGACGGCGGCCGAGGTCGGCGCGCGTGCCGGGGAGTCGCTCACCGTGACCAGCGGGCGCGGGTCGATCACGCTGCCGTGCGAGATCGCCGTCATGCCGGACCGGGTCGTCTGGGTGCCCACCCACTCGCCCGGCTCGCACGTGCGGCGCTTGCTCGCCGAGCGTTCCGGCGTCGTCGTGCGGCTCTCGGCGGCACGACCACCCGGCCGTGAGGAGACGGCCGGGGACGAGACCCTCGGGAGCCGGGCATGAGCGCGGCATCGACGCTCCTCGCGGCGCCAGCGGACCCGGACCTCACCGGCTTCGGCAGCGACCCGTTCTGGCTGACCCTGGTCAAGGGCGTCGCGGTGTTCGCGTTCCTGCTGCTGATGACGCTGTTCTCGATCGTGTTCGAGCGCAAGGTCGTCGCCCGGATGCAGCAGCGCGTCGGGCCGAACCGGCACGGGCCCAGGGGCTGGCTGCAGAGCATGGCTGACGGCGTCAAGCTGATGCTCAAGGAAGACCTGATCCCGGTCCTCGCCGACAAGCCGATCTTCATCCTGGCGCCGATCGTCTCCGCGGTGCCGGCGTTCCTCGCCTTCGCGGTGATCCCGTTCGGGCCCGAGGTGTCGATCGCCGGGCACCACACCATGCTGCAGCTCGCCGACCTGCCCGTCAGCGTGCTGTACTTGCTGGCCGCGGCCTCGCTCGGGGTGTACGGACTGATTTTGTCCGGCTGGTCGAGCGGTTCGACCTACCCGCTGCTCGGCTCGCTGCGCTCGGCGGCCCAGATCATCTCCTACGAGGTGGCGATGGGCCTGTCGTTCGTCGCGGTGTTCATGTACGCGGGGACGCTGTCGACGTCGGGGATCGTCGAGAGCCAGTCGGGGCGCTGGTACATCGCGCTGCTGCCGTCGTTCGTGCTGTACGTGATCTCGATGGTGGGGGAGACGAACCGGACCCCCTTCGACCTGCCCGAGGCCGAGGGCGAGCTGGTCGGCGGTTTCCACACCGAGTACAGCTCGATCAAGTTCGCGTTCTTCTTCCTCGCCGAGTACATCAACATGGTCACCGTCTCGGCGATCGCGACCACCCTGTTCCTCGGCGGCTGGCAGCCCCCGCCGATCCCCGGCCTGTCCGGTCTGGATCATGGCTGGGTGCCGTTGATCTGGTTCGTGCTCAAACTGCTGCTGTTCATCTTCTTCTTCATCTGGCTGCGCGGGACGCTGCCCCGGCTGCGCTACGACCAGTTCATGGCCTTCGGCTGGAAGGTCCTGATCCCGGTCGGGCTGCTGTGGGTGCTGGTCATCGCGACCTTCCGCGTCTACCAGAAGGACGTCGACGACCGCACGCCGTGGCTGATCGGCATCGGCGTGGTCATCGGCGTGCTGCTGATCGTCGCGCTCATCGATCCTGGGGGCGCGAAGCACCAGCGGGAGTCCGAGGAGGCCGAAGCCCGCAAGCTCGCCGAGGCGCCGAGCCTCGAACGCATCCCGTGGCCACCCCCGCAGCCGAACGGGTCGGCCACCGTCATCCCGGCGGGCTCCGGTCCGCGCCAGGAGGGCTGAGACATGGGCCTTTTCGACCCCTACAAGGGCTTCGGCGTCACCTTCTCGACGATGTTCAAGAAGCCGACGACCGAGCAGTATCCCGAGCAGAAGAAGGAGACGGCGCCGCGCTTCCACGGCCGGCACCAGCTCAACCGGCATCCCGACGGGCTGGAGAAGTGCGTCGGCTGCGAGCTGTGCGCCTGGGCTTGCCCCGCCGACGCCATCTACGTCGAGGGCGCCGACAACACCGAGGCCGAGCGCTACTCGCCCGGCGAGCGGTACGGCAGCGTCTACCAGATCAACTACCTGCGCTGCATTCTGTGCGGGCTGTGCATCGAGGCGTGCCCGACCCGGGCGCTGACGATGTCGAACGACTACGAGCTCGCCGACGACAGCCGCCGTGACCTCATCTTCACCAAGGAGCAGCTGCTCGCGCCGCTGTCCGAGGGCATGGAGGCGCCGCCGCACCCGATGCGGCTCGGCGGGAGCGAGACCGACTACTACACCCGGGACCCCGACGCCCCGCTGCCCTGGCAGATGGCCAGTGCGGGCGAGGACGGCGAGGACGGCGAGGACGGCGAGGACGGCGAGCACTCCCGGGCCGACGAGGTGCCCGCCCACGGCGCCGGTTCGGAGCTGCCGCGATGACCACCGGTACGGTTCTGCTGAGCGCGGCGGGCCCGATCACCAGCACGTCCACCGGCGAGGCGGTGACGTTCTGGATCCTCGCGCCGGTGGCCGTGCTCGCGGCGCTCGGCATGATCCTCGTCCGCAGCGCCGTGCACTCGGCGCTGCTGCTGGTGGCGAACCTGTTCTGCGTCGCGGTGTTCTACCTGCTCCAGCAGGCGCCGTTCCTCGGCTTCGTGCAGATCATCGTGTACGCCGGCGCGATCATGGTGTTGTTCCTGTTCGTGCTCATGCTCGTCGGTGTCGACTCGTCCGACTCGCTGGTGGAGACCATCCGCGGGCAGCGGCTCGGGGCGATCATCTTCGGGCTCGGCTTCGCCGGGCTGCTCGTCTTCCCGATCGGCTCGGCCATCGACGGCGGGCGCGCCGTCGGCCTCGACAAGGCCAACGCCGGCGGCAACGTGCAGGCGATCGGCCGGCTGCTGTTCAGCGACTACGTGTTCGTCTTCGAGGCGATCTCGGCGCTGCTCGTCGTCGCCGCGATCGGCACGATGGTGCTCGGCCACCGCGAGCGCGAGGGCGGCCGGATCAGCCAGCGCGAGTGGATGCGCCGCCGCTTCACCGAGGGCGGTCAGGTCACCCCGTTGCCCGGCCCCGGCGTCTTCGCCCGGCACGACTCGGCCGACACGCTCGGCCTGCTGCCCGGCGGCGGCCATGCCTCGGGCATCGGCGGAGTGCCGGCGACCGGCCCCGACGGCCCCACCGGCGACGGCCCGGCGGCCGGTGGCGGTTCCGAACCCGACGATCCGCGTCCCGCGGCCGGACCGGAGGACACGGCGGCCAGCTCCGGACCCGACGGGCCGCAGGGACCCGCCGGCCAGGACCGCCCGGACGGCGGCAGCGGTGGGGGAGACGGCGGGACGCCGGTCTCGCCCGCGCCGCGCTCCGGCGGCGACATCGGTGGAGACGACGCGCACGGCGGTGACCGGGCTGGCGCGGATGACGGCTCGGCGCTCGCGGGTGCCGGGAAGGGGGAGGAGCGGTGAATCCCGCGAACTACCTGATCCTCGCGGCACTGCTGTTCACCATCGGCACCGTCGGGGTGCTGGTGCGGCGCAACGCGATCGTCGTGTTCATGTCCATCGAGCTGATGCTCAACGCCGTGAACCTGACCCTGGTCACCTTCTCCCGCATCCAGGGCACCCTGGACGGCCAGATCATGGCGTTCTTCGTGATGGTCGTCGCCGCTGCCGAGGTCGTGATCGGCCTGGCCATCATCCTCAGCATCTTCCGCACCCGCCGGTCCGCCTCCGTGGACGACGTGAACCTGCTGAAGTACTGACCTTTCGAGGAACGGACGAGACTGCAGTGACGCTATGTCTTGGTGAAGGGACGCTGCATCGCGGGCGGCGCCGCACGGCGGGGTCGCGATGACGGACCATCCGTTGCACTACGCCGCCGCCTCCGGCGTGTTCTCCCTGTCCTGGCTGCTCATCGTGCTGCCGCTGGCCGGTGCCGCGGTGCTGCTGCTCGGCGGTCGGCGCACCGACCGGGTCGGCCACATCGTCGGCACGATCGCCGCGGCCTCGAGCTTCGTGCTCGGCGTGGTGCTGTTCGCCGCCCTGCTGGGCCGCGACGGCGACGACCGGGCGCTGTCCCAGCACCTGTTCTCCTGGATCCCGGTCAACGGCTTCCAGGTCGACGCGGGCCTACTGGTCGACCAGCTGTCGATCGTGTTCGTGCTGCTCATCACCGGCGTCGGCACGCTGATCCACATCTACTCGATCGGCTACATGGCGCACGACCCGGCCAGGCGGAAGTTCTTCGCCCACATGAACCTGTTCCTGGCCTCGATGCTGCTGCTGGTACTGGGCAACAACTTCCTGTCGCTCTACGCCGGCTGGGAACTCGTCGGCCTGTCGTCGTACCTGCTCATCAAGTTCTGGGAGGACCGCCCGGCCGCCGCCACCGCGGCGAACAAGGCGTTCTACATGAACCGGGTCGGTGACGTCGGCCTGGCGCTCGCGATCATGTTCATGTTCGCCACGGTCGGTTCCACCGGCTTCGCGGACGTGTTCGGCGCCGCGGCCGGCGGCGTCATCGGCTACGGCACCGTCACCGCGATCGCGCTGTTGCTGCTGCTCGGCGCGTGCGGCAAGTCCGGCCAGTTCCCGCTGCAGGCGTGGCTGCCGGACGCGATGGAGGGCCCGACCCCGATCTCCG
Organism: Frankia sp. RB5; assembly: GCF_059816245.1. NCBI lineage: Bacteria > Bacillati > Actinomycetota > Actinomycetes > Frankiales > Frankiaceae > Frankia > Frankia sp. RB5. The sequence goes on along the minus strand of NZ_JCBATA010000021.1, from coordinate 92,074 downwards.
CGCTCATCCACGCGGCGACGATGGTCACCGCCGGCGTCTATCTGATCGTCCGGGCGGCGCCGATCTTCAACGAGACCCAGGCGGCCCGCACCGTCGTCGTCATCATCGGGGCGATCACGATCCTGCTCGGCTGCGTGATCGGCTGCGCCTACGACGACATCAAGAAGGTGCTGGCCTACTCGACCGTCAGCCAGATCGGCTACATGTTCCTCGCCGTCGGTCTCGGCCCCGCGGGCTACGCGCTCGGCATCATGCACCTGCTCGCCCACGGCTTCTTCAAGGCCGGCCTGTTCCTCGGCGCCGGCTCCGTCATCCACGCCATGGACGACGACCAGGACATGCGCCGCTACGGCGGCCTGTGGCGGTACATGCCGATCACCTGGGTGACCTTCGGCCTCGGCTACCTGGCCATCATCGGGTTCCCCGGGCTGTCCGGGTTCTTCACCAAGGACCGGATCATCGAGACCGCCTTCGACAAGGGCGGCACGTCCGGCTACCTGCTCGGCGCGATCGCGCTGCTGGGCGCGGGCATCACCGCCTTCTACATGACCCGGCTGTTCCTGATGACCTTCCACGGCAAGGCCCGCTGGTCGTCGGAGGATCCGGAGGGTTCGCAAGGCCAGCCCGTCCGCCATCCGCACGAGTCGTCGGCGTCGATGACCGGGCCGATGATCGTGCTGGCGATCGGCTCGACGTTCGCCGGCGGGCTGTTCGTCCTCGGTCACTCGCTGCAGGACTGGCTGGAGCCGGTCGCGGGCGAGGGCGTCGAGGGCGTGCACACGTTCTCGCCGCTCGTCCTCACCCTGCTCACGCTGGTGGTGACCATCGGCGGTTTCGCCGCCGCCTACCTGCGCTACCAGTTGCGCCCGGTCGAGTCGGTGGCCCCGGCGGACTCCGAGGTCACCCTCGTCACCGTGGCCGCGCGCCACGACCTGTTCGCGAACACGTTCAACGAGACCGTCGCCATGCGGCCCGGCCAGTACCTCACCCGGTTCCTGGTCTGGCTCGACCTCGTCGGCGTCGACGGGCTCGTGCGGGGCGGCGCCGCCGGCATCGGCGGCCTGTCCGGGCGGATGCGCCGCCTACAGACCGGCTTCGTCCGGTCCTACGCTCTGTCGATGTTGGGAGGTGCCGTCCTCGTGGTCGGCGCACTGCTGCTGGTGAGGGCGGGCTGACGTGAACACAGTCCCCTGGTTGACGATCCTGCTTCTCGTCCCGGCCGTCGGCGCGCTCGTCGTCGCCTGCCTGCCGCGGCGGCTGGGCACCCTGGCCAAGCAGCTCACCCTGGGCATCACCCTCGCGGTGCTGGTGCTGGCGGTGCTCGCGACGGTGGCCTACGACCCGAAGCGCGCCGGGTTCCAGTTCCACCAGTCGTATGACTGGATCTCCACGTTCGGCATCCACTACTCGGTCGGCGCGGACGGCATCTCGCTGGTGCTGATGCTGCTCGCCGCCCTGCTGGTGCCCGTCGTCGTGCTGGCCTCCTGGGACGAGGCGGACGGCGGCGACACGGCTGACGGCACATCAGCCGGTCCGGGCGGTGCCGCCGCGGCGGGTGGTCCTGGTGGTCCTGGTGGTCCTGGTGGTTCGGCCGCACTGGCCGGGACCGGCGGGGAGGCTGTCGGCGGCGGTGGCACGGCGGTCCTGGTCGCCGCGCCGCCCGCCGTCCCACCGGCCGCCACCGTGTCCGCGCAGGGCGTCCAGGCGCGCAGCCGGCGCTCGGTGCCGGCGTTCTTCGCGCTGCTGCTGGCGCTGGAGACCGGGATGATCGGCGTGTTCGCCGCGACCGACGTGTTCCTGTTCTACGTCTTCTTCGAGGCGATGCTGATCCCGATGTACTTCCTCATCGGCAGCTACGGCCCGGTGAAGGAGCAGGCGCAGCGCTCCTACGCGGCGGTGAAGTTCCTGATCTACAGCCTGTTCGGCGGTCTGCTCATGCTCGCCGCGGTGATCGGCCTGTACGTCGTGTCCGCGCAGCACCTGGACCACGGCACGTTCGACTTCGCCACCCTGCGCCAGCTCGACATCACCCCGGGCGTGCAGAAGCTGCTGTTCCTCGGGTTCTTCGTCGCCTTCGCCATCAAGGCGCCGCTGTTCCCGTTCCACACCTGGCTGCCCGACGCCGGAGCACAGGCGCCCACCGGCGGCGCGGTGCTGCTCGTCGGCGTCCTGGACAAGGTGGGGACGTTCGGGCTGATCCGGTACTGCATCCCGCTGTTCCCGGACGCCGCGGACTACTTCGCGCCGATGGTGCTCGGGCTCGCGGTCGTCGGGATCTTCTACGGGGCGTTGCTGGCCATCGGCCAACGGGACATGAAACGCCTCGTCTCCTACACGTCGCTCGCCCACTTCGGCTTCATCGCGCTGGGCATCTTCGCCTTCACCAGCCAGGCCGGGACGGGCGCGGTCCTCTACATGGTCAACCACGGGCTCTCGACCGGTCTGCTGTTCCTGGTCGTCGGCTTCCTGGTCACCCGGCGCGGCACCCGGGACGTCGGCGCCTACGGAGGGCTGGCGAAGGTGACGCCGGTGCTGGCCGGGGTGTTCCTCATCGCCGGTCTGTCCTCACTGGCGCTGCCGGGGACGAACAGCTTCGTCAGCGAGTTCCTGGTGCTGGTCGGCACGTTCACCGTGAACAAGCCGCTGGCGATCGTGGCGACCTGCGGCATCGTGCTCGCGGCGATCTACGTGCTGTACCTGTACCAGCGGACGATGACCGGCCCGGTCACCCGGGCGGAGAACCGGGCGCTGCCCGACCTCGGCCTGCGCGAGAAGCTGGTCGTCGCCCCGCTGGTCGCGCTCATCATCGGGCTCGGGGTGTACCCCAAGCCGATCATCGACATCATCCGGCCGTCGGTCACCGCCACCTACGCCGACATCGGCAAGTCCGATCCGGCGCCGACCCACCCCGTCGCGGCCCATCCCGCTGCGCAGCCCGGAGGCCACTCGTGAGCGTGGACAACCACCTTCTGCTCGCGCAGACGCAGAAGATCACCCCGCCGTCGATCGAGTACTCCTCGCTCAGCCCGCTGCTCATCGTCTTCGCGGTGGCGCTGCTCGGCGTGCTCGTCGACGCGTTCGCGTCCCGTTCGGCGCGTCGGGTGATCCAGCCGGTGCTCGCCGGCGGTGGTTTCATCGCCGCGCTGGTTGCGGTGGCGGTGCTGCACGGGCGGCGCGCGGTGCTCGCCGCCGGGGCGGTGGCCATCGACGCGCCGACGCTGTTCATGCAGGGCACGATCCTGGTGTTCGCGCTGCTGTCGGTGCTGTTGGTCGCCGAGCGCCAGCTGGACTCGTCCGGCGGCGCGATCGTCGCCTCGGCCGCGATCACCCCGGGCTCGAAGGGCTCCACCGCGCAGCGGGTCTCCGCCGACATGCAGACCGAGGCGTACCCGCTGATGGTCTTCTCGGTGACCGGCATGATGCTGTTCGTCGCCTCGAACAACCTGCTGGTGATGTTCGTGGCGCTGGAGATCCTCTCGCTGCCGCTGTACCTGCTGGCCGGGCTCGCCCGCCGCCGGCGCCTGCTGTCGCAGGAAGCGGCGATGAAGTACTTCCTGCTCGGCGCGTTCTCCTCGGCGTTCTTCCTCTACGGCGTCGCGTTCGCCTACGGATTCGCGGGCAGCGTGGAGCTCGGCAAGATCGCCGACGCGGTCGGCACGGTCGGCAAGAACGACATCTACATCTACCTCTCCGTCGCCCTGATCGGGGTCGGCCTGTTCTTCAAGATCGGCGCCGCGCCGTTCCACTCCTGGACGCCGGACGTCTACCAGGGCTCGCCGACGCCGGTCACCGCGTTCATGGCCGCCGGCACGAAGGTCGCCGCCTTCGGCGCCCTGCTGCGGGTGTTCTACGTCGCCTTCGGCGGGCTGCGCTGGGACTGGCGGCCCGTGCTGTGGGCCGTCGCGATCCTCACGATGGTGGTCGGCGCGGTGCTGGCGCTGACCCAGCGCGACATCAAGCGGATGCTCGCCTACTCGGCCATCGCGCACGCCGGCTTCCTGCTCGTCGGCCTCGCCGGAACGAACACGGACGGCCTGCGCGGCTCGATGTTCTATCTGGTCACGTACGGCTTCACCACGATCGCCGCGTTCGCCGTGGTCTCGCTGGTCCGCACCAGCGACGGCGAGGCGAGCGACCTGTCCCAGTGGCGGGGGCTCGGGCGCACCTCGCCGCTGCTGGCCGGAACGTTCTCGTTCCTCCTGCTGGCCCTGGCCGGCATTCCGCTCACCAGCGGCTTCACCGGGAAGTTCGCGGTGTTCCAGGCGGCGATCGAGGGGCACGCCACCCCGCTGGTCGTCGTCGCCCTGGTCTGCAGCGCGATCGCCGCGTTCTTCTACGTGCGGGTCATCGTGCTGATGTTCTTCTCCGACCCGCTCGCCCAGGGACCCGTCGTGGTCACCCGGCCGACGCTGACCTTCGCCGCGGCGGGTGTCGGCACGGTCGCGACGCTCGTCCTGGGAGTAGCGCCACAGCCCCTTCTGGACCTCGCGAATACCGCCGCGTCGTCTGGCTTCGTACGCTGACGGTGGTATGAGCGCTATCGGGCTGGACGTCGTGGGGATCAGGACCGATCCTGATCTGGAAAAAGCCGTGCGAGAAGGTCTCGGCGAGGTGGAGGAGCTGCTGCGCGCGTCGGTGCGCAGCGAGTTCGCCTTCGTCACCGAGACCTCACGGCACCTTGTCGACGCGGGGGGCAAGCGGTTCCGCCCGATCGTCGTGCTGCTGGCGGCGCAGTTCGCCGATCCACGGGCCAGTGGGGTGGTGCCGGCGGCCGTCGCCATCGAGCTGACGCACCTGTCGACGCTGTACCACGACGACGTGATGGACGAGGCTCCCCGCCGTCGCGGGGCGGCGTCCGCCAACGCGCGCTGGACGAACACGGTCGCGATCCTCACCGGCGACTACCTGTTCGCCCGGGCCTCCGACATCACCGCCGACCTCGGCCCCGAGGCGACCCGGATCCTCGCCCGGACCATCGCGACGCTGTGCGAGGGGCAGATCCGGGAGACCATCGGCGCCGCGCCCGGCCAGGATCCGGTGGAGCACTACCTGCGGGTCGTCACCGAGAAGACGTCGTCCCTGATCGCCACATCCGGCCGGCTCGGCGCGATGCTCGCCGGCGCCGACCCGATCACCGTCGACACGCTGGCGACCTTCGGGGAGCTGTTCGGGGTCGCCTTCCAGCTCTCCGACGACATCATCGACGTCGCCTCCGACCCGGCCGACTCGGGCAAGACGCCCGGCACCGACCTGCGGGAGGGTATCCCGACCCTGCCGGTGCTCTACGCGCTGCAGTCCGAGGACCGCGCGGCGGGTCGGCTGCGGGAGCTCATCACCTCGGACTTCGCCGCGGGCGGCGGGAACCCGGACGAGGGGGTCGCGGAGGCGATCGATCTGCTGCGCGGCCATGAGGGGATGGCCCGGGCCCGCCGTGAGCTCGCCGCCTGGTCGAACCGGGCCCGGGAGTGCCTGGCCCCGCTGCCGGACAACGCGGCGAAGACGGCGCTGCGCTCCCTCACCGACTTCGTCATCGACCGCACGGGCTAGATCGCGACTCGAGCGACAGGAGGACCCGTTCCCATGTAGGGCCAGGAGATCTGCCGGGTGCCGGGTCGGCCAGAGACGTCCAGGCGCGGCCCACGGGCGGCGCAGGCGACCTGCGGGAGCGCGTCAGTGGATATCGGGGGCCACGTCCTCACACAGCCCAGAGGGCCGGCCCGCGGGCCGGCGGGGGTCCTCCGTTGTCGGAGCACCCCCGCCCTTGGCCGGCGGGTCTCAGTGACCGGTGGTGCTGCTGGCGCTCGGCGACGCGGTCGAGTGGCTCGTGGAGCTGTGGAACCACGAGCTGCTCAGCGGGGTGACCTCGACCGGTGACGGGTGGAACGGCAGCGTCCCGCTGCTGGAGCTGGCGGACGGGCTCGGCGTCGCCGGCTGGCTCGTCGCCGGGCTCGCCGGGTCGAACGGCAGGCTGCCGTCGCCGGACGTCTGGCTCCTCGACGCGGTCGGGCTGGCTGAGGAGGTCGGGCTGGCCGAGGCGGTGGTGCCGGCGCCGGTGCTCGGGATGAGGCCGCGCAGATCGGTCGGTCCGGTCGCCGCCTGCTCGTCGCGGGGCACCAGTGTGATCACCGGGATGGGCCCGGTCGTCGGGCTCACCGTCGTCGTGTCGAGCTCGGGCTGGTCCGCGCTCGGCGCGAGTTGGGCCCGCGGCGGAGTGGTGCGCGTGTGGCCGCGGGAGGCCTGCGAACCCGACGCGCCGAACGTCAGCACACTGGTGCTGCCGCGGTACTGGATCGTGGGGGTCTCCCCGGCGGCGGTGGCCAGCGGCTGGGTGGTGCTGCCCGGGTCACCGCCGAGGGCCACGCCGGCCACGATGGCCGACAGCCCGGCGAGCGAGACCGTACCGGCCGCGGCCAGCCGCGCCCGTCCGTTTCCCCGCCTCATCGGCGCGCGGTGCGCCCCGGAAATCCGACCGGCGTCATCGGGCGCCTGGTGAGCCTCCGACGCCCGACGGGCCGCCGACGTGCGGCTGGCAGCGGCCGTGCGGCTGGCCGCCGGTGAGTGGCTCGCAGTGAAGGACGCGTCGGCGAACCGGTCGGTGCGGCTACCGGGGGAGGCGAGCCGGGCGGTCGAGGTGAGGGCGCTGTCGCCGTCGGCGGCGTTGCGCGGCCGGGTGGCTGGGCCTGGGCCACCGACCTTACGCCGGGTTCGGTCGCCCGCGCCACGAGCCCGCCGACGATCGCCGGACGAACTGCCGTCCCAGCCGTCATCCCCCCAGCCGTCATCCCCCCAGCCGTCATCCCCCCAGCCGGCTTCGCCCCAGCCGGCTTCGCCCCGACGGCTGCCAGGGCCGGTACCGGCCGCGAGCGGGCTCGAGGACAGCGGGCTCGAGGACAGCGGGCTCGAGGACAGCGGGCTGGTCGAGGCCGGGGCGATGGGCGCGCGCGCGGTGGTGGGCCGCGGGGCCGCGGCGGACGGGGCGCCGCCCGCCGACCGCGCCCGGCGGGCCGTCGTGCTGGCGGACATCGGCCCGGTCAGGGTGTCGCGCTCGCCGGGCGGCAGGGAGTTCGGGATGCCAGGGGTGACGACGGCTGCCTGCCCGAAGGAGGCGATCCGCGCCGCGTCGCGCGCGCTGGTGGTCCCCCGCCCGACCGCGGCCATGGGCTGAGTACCCGTTCCGCGAGGGGCCCCCGCGCCTCGGGCGGTAACTGTATCGAGAGGGGACGTGCTCCGGACCGGGCCGGCCATGCCAAGCGGACCCGCGAGCGGGCTGGAGGTGCCGAGCGGGTCGGTCGCGAGCGGGCTGGAGGTGCCGAGGGCGGAGAGCGCGCCGAGCGGGGTCGTGGTGTCGCGAGGGACCGGCGCGCCGAGCGGGGCGGCGGCGTCGAGAGCGGCGGCGAAGCCATCGGGAGCGGTGAACCCGCGAGGAGCGGTGGTGCCGATGGGAGCGGACGAGCTGACAGGAACGGTGGAACCGGGGGGAGTCACGAGGCCGAGGGGGTCAGCCCCGCGGACGGGGTGTGCGGCGCCCTGATAGGGCGGCGTTGCACGCCGCGTCGGTGCGTCCGGCGCCGTGGTGGACTGCCATCCGGTCGGCGTGCTCCAGCCGGCGGGTGCCTCCCAACCGCTGACGCCTCGCTCGGCCGGGCGGGTGACGTACGCGGTCCGGCTCGGGGAGAAGTCCGCACCGGTGTCGTCGGCGGCGTGGCCGACCCGGGCGCTGGAGGCCCAGGCGTCGCTCGCGGCCCGGCGCGGCGCGGCAGCGGGCGGGCGGGCGATGCCGACGGCATCGCCGACGACGGCGCTCCACGGGACTGATCCCGGGTCGCCGCGCGACGCCGCCGGGGCGGGGCCGCGCGGCGTGGACGGGGGAGCGGAGACGTCCGCCGTGATCCGCTCCACGACGATGGCGGAGGTGCTCTGGGCGGCGGCGCTGTGCCGCGCGTGCCGGCCCGCGGAGTGACTACCCATGGTGACCTCCGGCAGCAGGGAGTCCGTCGCGGCCGGTCGAACCGTGCTTGTCCCGCGCGGTGATCGGGCGGAGACGGGCCACGTCGGAAACGACGGCAGGGGCGATGCCCGTGCCAATGACGATGTCCGAGCCAAGGACAATGCCCACCGACGAACGCGGACTGACCGCGGACCGCGGGCTGAGGGCTCGATGACCCCGCACTACGCCTCCGGCTGCACTGGTGTTGTGAGCCCCCCCGGGCCGCACGGCACCCCCACGCGCGATCACAGCGTACCCGACGCCCCGCGAGCCGCGAATACCCGACATATCCTCGGTAAACATGCTGTGAGGCCGTGATGGCGCCGATGTCGCCGGAGGCCCGCGCGGGCCCCCGCGCGATCGTCCGCCACCGGGCCGACCGGCGCGCGCTTCGGCGACGGTCAGCCCCAGCCGCGTGCGGCGAAACGCACGAGGCCGGGGCGGCGCGATCCTGCGCGCCTGCCCCGGCCTCGCCGGTGTTTCCGCCGGTGGCGGCCCGGATCAGTCGATGGTCCAGGTCTCCCCGCCGGAGATCATCGACATCAGGTCGCCCTCTCCCTGCCGTTCCCGAGCGTCGGTGATCTGCCGGTTGAGCGCCTCGTCGTAGGTCGGCGCGTCGACGTTGCGGAAGATGCCGACGGGGGTGACCCCGTGGGTGTCCCCGGTGATCCGCGAGAGCGCGAAGGCGAGGCTCGGGTCCGCCGCGGCGGCGTCGTGGGTGAGGATGCCGGGGCTGTCCGCCGACACGATCTCAAGGCTGCCGTCGGCGGCGCGCCGCACGCCCTTGTCGCCCTCGGCCCCGAACAGGAGGGGCTCGCCGTGAACCAGCCGCAGCGTCACGTCGTCGCGGCTGGTCCGGTCCTTGAGCGGGTCGAAAGCGCCGTCGTTGAAGATGTTGCAGTTCTGGAAGATCTCGACGAACGCCGTGCCGGGGTGCTCGGCCGCGGCGCGCAGCACCGAGGTGAGGTGCGCGCGGTCGGAGTCGATCGAGCGGCCGACGAACGTCGCCTCGGCGCCGAGGGCGAGCGAGACCGGGTTGTACGGTCGGTCCAGCGAGCCGAACGGCGTCGACTTGGTGATCTTGCCGACCTCGGAGGTGGGCGAGTACTGCCCCTTGGTCAGGCCGTAGATCCGGTTGTTGAACATCAGGATCTTGAGGTTCACGTTGCGGCGCAGCGCGTGCAGCAGGTGGTTCCCGCCGATCGACAGCGCGTCGCCGTCGCCGGTGACGACCCAGACCGACAGGTCCGGCCGCGAGGTGGCGAGCCCCGTGGCGATCGCCGGCGCACGGCCGTGGATGGAGTGCATGCCGTAGGTCTGCAGGTAGTACGGGAAGCGCGAGGAGCAGCCGATCCCGGAGATGAAGACGATGTTCTCCCGGGCGACCCCGAGGTCGGGCAGGAAGCCCTGCACCGTCGCGAGGATCGCGTAGTCACCGCAACCCGGGCACCAGCGCACCTCCTGGTCGGAGGTGAAGTCCTTGCGGCTCTGCTGGGCCGGCGCGGCCGGAACCAGGTCGAGCAGCCGGTTGCTGATGCCGGAACGGTTCGTCGTGACGGTCACTGGTTGATCACGTCCTCCAAGACACCGGCCAGTTCTGCCGCCTTGAACGGCAGTCCGCGGACCTGGTTGTAGCCGATCGCGTCGACGAGGTACTCGGCCCGGATCAGGGTCCGCAGCTGGCCGAGGTTCATCTCGGGGATGAGCACCTTGTCGTACGACCGCAGGACCTCCCCGGTGTTGGCCGGGAAGGGGTTGAGGTGGCGCAGGTGCGCCTGGGCGACGTGCAGGCCCTTGGCCCGCACCCGCCGGCAGCCGGCCGCGATCGGGCCGAAGGTGGATCCCCAGCCGAGCACCAGCACGCGGGCCCGGCCGGAGGGGTCGTCCACCTCCAGCGGGGGGATGTCGTTCGCGATGCCGGCGACCTTGGCCGCGCGCAGCCGGACCATCCGGTCGTGGTTGGCCGGGTCGTAGGAGATCGTGCCCTGGCCGTCGGACTTCTCGATGCCGCCGATGCGGTGCTCGAGGCCGGCGGTGCCGGGGATCGCCCACGGGCGGGCGAGGGTCTCCGGGTCGCGCAGGTACGGCCAGAACTCCGGCCCCTTGGCCCCCGTGTGGTTGGGCTCGGTGGCGAACTCGACGCGCAGGTCGGGCAGCTCGTCGCGGGTCGGCAGCAGCCACGGCTCCGAGCCGTTGGCCAGATAGCCGTCGGAGAGCAGGAACACCGGCGTGCGGTACTTCGTGGCGAGCCGCGCGGCCTCGACCGCGGCGTCGAAGCAGTCGCCGGGGGAGCGCGGCGCCACGATCGGCACCGGGGCCTCGCCGTTGCGGCCGAACATCGCCTGCAGGAGGTCGGCCTGCTCGGTCTTGGTCGGCAGCCCGGTGGACGGGCCACCGCGCTGGATGTCGACGATGACCAGCGGCAGCTCCAGGCTCACCGCGAGGCCGATGGTCTCGCTCTTGAGCGCGACGCCGGGGCCGGAGGTCGTGGTGATGCCCAGCGAGCCGCCGAAGGACGCGCCGAGCGCGGCGCCGATGCCGGCGATCTCGTCCTCGGCCTGGAACGTCCGCACGCCGAACCGCTTGTGCTTGCTCAGCTCGTGCAGGATGTCCGACGCCGGGGTGATCGGGTAGGACCCGAGGAAGACGGGCAGCCCGGTCAGTTCGCCGGCGGCGACCAGCCCGTAGGACAGCGCCAGGTTGCCGCTGATACGCCGGTACGTGCCCGACTTCATTCTGGCCGGGGCCACCTCGTAGGTGACCGTGAACGACTCGGTCGTCTCGCCGTAGTTGAACCCGGCGCGGAAGGCCGCGACGTTGGCGGCCGCGATCTCCGGCCGCTTCGCGAACTTCTTCTCCAGGAAGGCGACCGTGCCCTCGGTGGGCCGGTGGTAGAGCCAGCTCATGAGGCCCAGGGCGAACATGTTCTTCGCCCGCTCGGCCTCCTTCTTGTTGACCCCGCCGCCACCGTCCGTGGCGTGCACGGCGTTGACGGTCATCGAGGTCAGCGGGACCCGGTGGACGACGTACGGGTCGACCGTGCCGTCGGTCAGGGGGTCCGTCGCGTACCCGGCCTTCTTCAGGTTGCCGCTCGTGAACGCGTCCGTGTTCACGATGAGATTGGCGCCCGGCGGCAGATCCTTGAGATTCGCCTTCAATGCGGCGGGATTCATCGCGACCAGGACGTCCGGTGCGTCACCCGGGGTGAGGATGTCGTGGTCGGAAAAATGTAGCTGGAATCCGGATACGCCGGCCGGGGTGCCGGCTGGGGCGCGGATTTCCGCCGGGAAGTCCGGGAGCGTCGACAGGTCGTTGCCGAACGTGGCGGTCTCGCTCGTGAACTGTTCTCCGGTAAGTTGCATACCGTCGCCGGAGTCGCCCGCAAAGCGCACGACGACCCGGTCGAGTCGACGGGTCTCCCTCTCCCTGACCTGCTCAGACACCTTCAGTAACCTCCTCGGGTACCGCACCAGCCTACCGGCTGTAGCAATGAGACGCGTGCGGCGTGCCGGGTCGGCCGATCGTTCGATGCAGCTCGCCGATCGGGCCCGAAATTGTGATCTAGGAAAGCTCTGTCATAGGGTGATTGGTTGTCGACTCTGCGTATGTGCACCTGCCCTGGCGTCGCCCCGGAGTGCTTCGCCCTGGAGTGACCGTTCGTGTCCGGACGGCTGGGGATGCGTCGGGCCGCCCGAACGCGGAACGGATCCGCCGGAATCGAAAAGGCCTCCGGTAGTGCTTTCGGTACGGCGGTGTCCGGTGCTTTTGTCGGGGAATTGACACTCCCGGGACGCCATGTGATTACTGTGCGCGTGCGACTCACCATCTTCTGTTGCCGCCGGGCGGGAGGGGTCGCACCACCGAGCGTATCGGCCGCGCGGCGCGTCGAGCGCACTGTCGCCATCCCGACGCCGCGCGGGCGGGCGGCGCCGCGCGGGACCATCACGCCATGACCAGACCTCCGTCGCGGCCCGCGCGGCCCGGACCGGCCCCGGCTCCGGCCGGCGGGCGACCGCCGGGGACCGAGCCGCCCGCGCCCGCACCCGGACCGTCCCGTGAGCCATCCGGGCCGGTCATAGGGGGTGCTGATGGTGGCGGGACTGCTTACCCGGGGCCTGGCGAACCCGCCGCGCCGGCGCCGCCCGCCGGGCCCGCCGCCCGCCGCAGCCCTGCCGCGCGTCCGTCGCTGGGCCTGGTGGGCGCCGGCCGGGCCGGTACCGCCGTCGCGGCCGCGCTCGCGGCGGTGGGGCACCCGGTGGTGGCGGTGGTCACCCGCTCGGAGGAGGGTCGTGCGCGCGCCGCCGCCCGCTTCCCCGCCGCGCGCACCGGCCCCGTGGCTTCGGTCGCGGCCCGGCTGCGCGCCGCCGACGTTCTGCTCGTGGCCGTGCCGGACGACGCGATCGCCACGGTGACCGCCGAGCTCGTCGCCGTCGGCGCGGTACGCGCGGGGCAGCTGCTCGCGCATCTCAGCGGCCGGCACGGGCTCGGTGTTCTGCGTACCGGCGGCGGCTCCCGGGCCGCGCTCGCCGCCATCCATCCGATCATGACCCTGCCAGGGGGCGAGCCGGGACCGCGGGTGTTCGAGGGCGTTCCCTTCGGCATCACCGCGGACCCGGCCGCCGCCGACCGCGCCCGAAGCCTCGCGACCGCGGTCGGTGGAGTCCCCCTCACCGTCGCGGACGACAGTCGTGATCTCTATCACGCCGCTCTCGTGCTCGGGGGTAACTTCCTGACCAGCCTGGCCGTGGCGGCCCGGGACGCGCTCACCGCGGCCGGCGTGACGGATCCGGCCGTCGCGCTCGGCCCGCTGCTGCGCGCCTCCCTGGACAACGCGCTCGCCGCCGGCTGGCCGGCCGCCACCGGCCCGGTCCGGCGCGGTGACGTAGGCACGGTGCGCGCCCATCTCGAGGCGCTGACGGCGGTGGACCCCGCCGTGGCCGAGGTCTATCGGGCGCTGGCGCGCTTCACCGCGCGGGAGCTGGCGGGCGCGGGCCTGCTCCCGCCGGCGGGGCGGTCCGGCCTGGACGCCGCGCTCGCGGGGCCGACCGGATCCACCCGTGATCCAGCCTGAGCACAGCGGACCTGAACGGGGGGTGTGAGCACGGGGGGAGAGGCGTCGGCCACACGCGCCCCGGGAACGACCCGCCCCGGGAACGCCGCCCCGGCCTCCCCGCGTTGACCCTGGTGCAACGGCTCTAGAGGACGGACACCCGATAGTCATGCCACACCGTCATCTCAACGGTCTCAAGACCGCGCTGCTGCTGGGCGTGCTGTCCGCCGCCATCCTGTTCGTCGGTTCGCTGTTCGGCCGGGCTGGTCTGGTCATCGCGCTGGTGGTGGCGATCGGCATGAACGGCGTTTCCTACTTCTTCTCGGACCGGATCGCCCTGCGCGCGATGCGGGCCTATCCGGTCACCCAGGTCGAACAACCCCGCCTGTATGCCATCGTGGGCGAACTCGCCCGTGGTGCCCGGATGCCGATGCCGCGGCTCTACCTGAGTCCGACGGGTTCTCCGAACGCGTTCGCCACCGGGCGTAACCCGAAGAACGCCGCGGTGTGCTGCACCGAGGGCATCATGGAGCTGATGGACGACCGTGAGCTGCGCGGTGTCCTGGGGCACGAACTCAGCCATGTGTACAACCGTGACATTCTGATCGCCTCGGTCGCGGGTGCTCTTGCCAGCGTCATTGTCTACCTGGCGAACATGGCGCAGTTCCTGGCCATCTTCGGCGGTCGCGACGAGGAGAACGGGCCGGGCATCTTCGAGCTGCTGCTGCTCATGATCCTCGGCCCGATCGCCGCGTCCGTCATTCAGCTCGCCATCAGCCGTGCACGGGAGTACCAGGCCGACGCGTCCGGGGCGACCCTCACCGGCGACCCGCTGGGCCTCGCGAGTGCGCTGCGCAAGCTGGAGCAGGGCGCCACGGCACGCCCGCTGCCGCAGACGTCGAAGCTGGGCCCCGCGGCCGCGCTGATGATTGCCAACCCGTTCCGTGGTGGGGGAGTCGGCCGGCTGTTCTCGACACATCCACCCATGAACGAACGGATCGCGCGTCTGGAGCAGATGGCGCGCATGAATCCGTATCGCTGACGCGTGAGCCTGGCCACGGTGTTGTCCGTCGCGGTGTCGCGGGATAAATGCCGATGGTTCGGAGTAGCATTTCGGTAACGGCCACGGGCCCGGGCAGTGACCTCGACGTCGTAGGCACCGCGTAGCGGCAGTCGCCCCGACGCGGTGACGGACTCGACGGTTGCCGCCCGCGGCCAGGACCGCGGCGGAGCGAACCCCCCAGGCTCCGCCGCAGGCACCCCGCCCGAAACCCCCCATCGGGCGGGGTGCGCCGTTTCCGCGTCTATCGTGCCCGGCGTTCGGGGTTGGGCCCTAGCGGTAGTTGACGAACTGCAGCGGGACCTCGAAGTCCTCGGCTTTCAGCATGGCGATGACCCGCTGCAGGTCGTCGCGCTTCTTTCCGGTGACCCGGAGCTGGTCGCCCTGGATCTGCGCCTGCACCCCCTTCGGGCCGTCTGTCCGGATCTTCTTGGCGATCGAGCGGGCCTTGTCCTCCGCGATGCCCTGCTGCACCGTGACGGGCAGGCGGAACTCCTTGCCCGATGCCTTCGGCTCGTCGAAGGAGAGGGCTTTGAGGGAGATGCCGCGCTTGACGAACTTCTCCTGAAGGACGTCGAGGATCGCTCTGACCCGTTCGTCCGTGTTCGCTACCAGCAGAATGGACTCGCCGGACAGGGTCGCCGAGGCGCCGGTGTCGCGGAAGTCGAAGCGGGTCCGGATCTCCTTGGCCGTCTGGTTGACGGCGTTGTCAATCTCCTGGGTGTCGACTTTGCTGACGATGTCAAAGGACGGGTCTGCCACGGATGCGGACCTCCTGTTCGCTGTGCTGCGGGGGATGGATGTGGCGAGGCGGGCACTCTACGTGGCTGTCGCGAGCGCCCCGAATCTCGGCATACGACTACTCTCCGTGCTGGTTGATCAGAGAAGGGCGAGTGGGGCGAGCCCGCGCCCCGATGCTCCGCCGCGACCGGTATGCTCGTCCACGACGGCAGGTTGCCCGAGCGGCCAAAGGGAGCGGTCTGTAAAACCGTCGGCTCAGCCTACGATGGTTCGAATCCATCACCTGCCACCACCCCCGGGCACAACCCGGGTACAGCGCGGCCCGCGCTGCGACACAGGCCCTGGAGACTGCTCCAGGGCCTGTCGCGTTTCCGGCCGTCCTCGGCGGAGGTGGGCGTCACCCGGCGGCGGCGTCCAGATCGGCCCGGGTGAGCAGGGGATGCAAGGTGAGGCCGAGTTCGGCGAGCCGCTCCCGGCCGCCCTCGCTCCGGTCGATCACACACACCACGTCCTCGACAACCGCGCCCTGCTCGCGCAGCACCCGGGTCGCGTCCAGCACGGCCCCACCCGAGGTCACCACGTCCTCGACGAGCACGACCCGGCGGCCGGTGACCTCACCGCCCTCGGCGATCCGGCGGGTGCCGTATTCCTTGGCCTTCTTGCGGACGAACCTCGTCGGCAGCCCGGTGCGCTGCGAGAGCAGGGTGGCGAGCGGGACGCCGCCGAGCTCGAGCCCGGCGAGCACGTCGGCGCCCGGCGGTACGAGCCCGGTCAACCCGTCCACCACCGCCGCGAGCAGCGCGGGATCGGCCTCGAACAGGTACTTGTCGAAGTACTCCGAGCTCGTCCGGCCCGAGCGGAGCAGGAAGGTGCCGGTCAGATGGGAGGCGGCACGCACCCGGGCGGCCAGGCCCGCGATGTTGCCCACGTCGTCGCTCACGTCCGTGGACTCTAGCCGCGCGCGCCGCGCCGCTACCGTGATCGGATGCCCCCGCCCGCCGACTCGCCCGCGCCGCGGTTGACGGCGCCGGGCGGCCGGACCGCCACGCCGCTGTTCGTCTACGGCACGCTGATGTTCTCCGAGGTCCTCGCCGTCATGCTCGGCCGGGTGCCGGCGATGGAGCCGGCTGCCGCGCCCGGCTGGCGGGCCGCCGAGCTGCGCGATCGGATCTACCCGGGCCTGGTGCCTACGCCGGTCGACGGGCCGCCGGTCGACGGGCCGCCGGTCGACGGGCCGCCGGTCGACGGGCCAGCGGGATCGGTGCCGCCAGCGGCCGCGGGCTGCCTGCTGCTCGGCCTGCGTGCGGCCGAACGCGACGTGCTCGACGCCTTCGAGGGGTCCGCATACGAGATCGGCCCGCTCGTCCTCGCGGACGGGCGGGCCGCGCTGGCCTACCACTGGCTCGACCGGGCCGCCGTGACGGACCGGACCTGGGACGCCGGCGGATTCGCCGAGCGGCACCTCGCCACCTATGTCCGGCGGTGCGCGGCCTGGCGCTCCCGAATGACCGATCCGGAGCCCTGAGCCGCGCACCGCCGGCCACTCAGGCGCCGGCGTCCCGCACCCGGTCAGCCGGAGGGGGGCGGGGATCCGCCCTCGCGCCCGTACCCGGCACCGCCGGTCCCCGGATCGGCCATGCCGCCATGGCGACCGGTCGGCTCACCGTAGCCCGGCGCCGTGCCGCCGCGGCCCGGCTGACCACCGCCCTCGTAGCCGCCCTCGTAGCCGGCGGTCGCGTCCCCGGAGCCGGTTCGCGCCGCCGCGTGCTCGGCGTGTCGCCCGACCCCGGCGCCGCGGCCCGCGGGCGCGCCGACGCCCGCTCGGTCGCTCGGGTACGGCTCCTCGTAGCCGGCCGAGGTGCGGGCCGGCTCATGGGTGAGCAGCGCGTAGATCACCAGAATGTCGATCGCGATGATGACGATCGACCAGAACGGGAACGCCGCCATGAAGGCCAGCTGGCCGATCGCGTTGATCGTCGCGATGGCGACGCCGGCCCAACGGGCCGCCTGGTTGCGGATGTAGATCCCGTAGGCGACGAGCATCTCGACGATGCCGATCGCGATGAACAGCCAGCCCCAGAAGGTCGTGTCGGCGTACAGGACGTTCGCGCCGCCGGTTCCGCCCAGGTTGGTCACCACCACGGTGTAGTCACGCAGGGCCGCGATGCCGTAGATCAGGTTGTGGAATCCGACGATGAACATGATCACGGCGGCGAAGGTGAGCCATCCGCTCATCGGGCGTACCGCCCGGTTTTCTGCCATCTCATCCTCCCCGTTCGACGCCGGAGCCTCGCTCGGCCGGCGAACCGCCGCGCCCCGGCCATGGCGGACGTCCGGGGCGAGCGGGCGCGACCTCGTGGTCGCGGCGGGTCGATACCCGCACCGTGCGGTCCGGCGCCCAGCTGGTAGTCAGACGACTACCGTCCGCCGCATAGCTCCGATACCCACCGCGCGCCGACGTCACCCCTGCCCTCTCACCCGCGGCTCAGGGGCCGGGCGGGAGCTGGGTGACCTGGTTCTTCGCCGCGTCCCAGCGCAGCCGGCCGTGCTGGAAGGTGCTCTGGCGCCCGCCCGGCACGGAGTACTCGTCGGTCGTGGGCAGGCCCAGGGCCGAACCCGACCCACCGAGCTTCAGATACGTCTGCAGGATCTGGCCGTGCACCTCGTGGGCTCCGGTGTCGGCATGCCAGTAGATCCAGCCACCCTGGAAGCGAGCCTGCTGGCCGCCGGGGACCGTGGTGTTCTCGATGTCGCTCACGGGGCGGCGCAGGAAGCTGTTCGAGCCGCCGAGGGCCAGGTACTTCGAGGGGATCGGCCCCCACAGCGCCTGCACACCGGTGCTGACCGACCAGAAGGCCAGGCCGTTCGCGTACTGCTGCCAGCGCCCGCCGCCGCCGGCGGGGTTCTCGACGCCGATCGGCGCGCCGAGCGCCAGCGCGACCAGGCCGGCGGCCGCGTGCCACTTCTGGATCTCGCTCAGGGTGCCGTCCGCCTGGGTCCGGAGCGTGGCCGCGGTGCAGCACAGCACGTTCTCGTCCACGGCGCCGGCGATGCCGGGCACGATGCCGCTCGAGGTGTACTGCCACAGCGCCCAGTTCGGCCAGCCGCCCGGCGGCGGGCCCGGGGTGGCCTGGTTGTTGTAGATCGCGAACCAGATCGGGTACTTCGCGAAGTCGTGCGAGTCGGCCATCCGGTCGGTCCAGAACGATCGGTAGGTGTAGAGGATGGGGGTCCGCCCGGTCTCCGACTCCACCTCCTCCAGGAAGGCGCGGGTCCAGGCCGCCAGCGTGGCGGGGTCCAGACCGCCGTTGTCCTCCAGGTCCAGCGCGGGGGCGAGGTGCCCGGCGGTGCGGGTCAGCCCGGTGACGGCGATGAAGTGCCGGGCCTGGTCCACGGCCGTCGAGATCGGCCGCGCGGGCCGCGCGTAGTGGTAGGCGCCGACCACCATGCCGGCCCTGGTCGCCGCGGTCCGGTCGGCGGTGAAGTAGGGGTTGGCGTAGTTCGTGCCCTCGGTCGCCTTGATCACCACGAAGCTCACGCCGCTGGCGTGGGCCGCGTTCCAGTCGATCGGCCCGCCGCCGGGGTGCTGCCAGGACGCCACGTCCACCCCGCGTGGCCACAGCGGGGATGGCGTGGCGCCCAGCGCCACCCCGGTCGTGCCCGCCGCGGTCAGCGCGGCGACGGTCAGTGCCGCGATGCTCAGCATCCGGCGGGGAAGCGGCACGGTCAGCAGCGGTCCGATCGAACGGTGCGGGCGATGCGTGCCGCCGCCGGTGCCGGTCGCGCCCGCCGCGATGACGTCCCAACTGGGGCGGTCGGGCGGGACGGCCCGGATGCTCGGGTACCGGCCAGGACGCTGCGGGAGACGCATGGGCAACCCTCGATGCTCGGAGGCGACGCTCGGGAGGCTCGGGAACGGTCGGCCGCGTCCGTTCGTGGACGCTCCACCAGGTGCGCCACACGTTAAGCATTGAAGGAATTACTTACAGCTATCGAAGCTCCTGGAGTCCGAGTTATTCACTACGGACAGTTGCTCCCGCCGGCAATTTCCGCATCCTCCGGGCGGGCGCGTGGCAACCTGCGCGTGCCCGCGCGCCCCTGGGTGAAGCCGCGCGAAGCGGGGCGGACGAGGTGGGGCGGGGCGGCGCCCGGGGGGAGGGTGGTCGGCGAGGCTCGCGCATGATCGGGGTGAAACGGGTGGGGGCCACCCCCCCCAACTCCGCTCCGCGTCGTGTAATCTGAGCAGCGCGACCTCGCGCCCCTTTAGCTCAGTCGGCAGAGCGTCTCCATGGTAAGGAGAAGGTCTACGGTTCGATTCCGTAAAGGGGCTCCGCGTTCCAGTCCTTGGGCGGGTTCGTGTCCGGGATGAGCGGTTCCGCCGGTTCCCCGGGTAAGCTAGTCGGGTCCCCGGCCATCCGGGTGATCATCGTGGCGGTGTAGCTCAGTCTGGCAGAGCAAGCGGCTCATAATCGCTGTGTCGCCGGTTCAAGTCCGGCCACCGCTACTATCGGGACGCGGCTCGCCGCGCCCCGCGTAGGGCTCTGCGGCTCGCCGCGTCGCCCGACAGGTTTCAGTACTCGACTCAGGAAGAGGCATCACACCGTGGCCGCCACTGACGTTCGCCCGAAGATCACGATGGCGTGCCAGGTGTGCAAGCACCGGAACTACATCACTCGCAAGAACCGGCGTAACGACCCGGATCGTCTCGAGCTGAAGAAGTTCTGCCCCAACTGCAGCAAGCACACGGAGCACCGCGAGACCCGCTGAAGGCACGCGGAGTCGCGCGTCCGCCGTAGGGCTCGCCACTCTCTGCACCACCCAGCCGGCCAGGCTAGTTCCTGGTCGGCTGGCTCGCGTTCCATCGCTCCTCCGTGACCTGGCGTCAGGTGTCGCGCGTGACACATCCGTCCCGCCGGCATGGGCACCCGGCTACCGCGTTCGTGGTGGGATGGTCGACGCCGCATCCCGCGCCCGTGCGCGCCGGGCGTGCGCCAACGCCGGCGGGGTGCCGGCAGCCCGGGCCGAGCGCCGGGAGTCGAGAACGGGAGCCATGATGCCGCTCAACCAGGACTTCGTGGGACGAAGCTTCGTCTCGCCCGTTCCCTACCAGGTCGGACGGGAACATATCCGGCAGTTCGCCCGCGCGATCGGCGACGACAACCCGCTGTACCACGATGTGGAGGCGGCCAAGGCAGCCGGCTATCCCGACCTCGTGGCGCCGCCGACATTCCTCATCGTCGCCAACCCGGGCACACTCGGCCTGCCCACCGACGATCCGGCGCTGGGGCTCGACTACAGCCTCGTCGTCCACGGCGAGCAGCGCTTCAGCCTGCTCCGCCCGCTGGTGGCCGGCGACGAGCTGGTGACGACGTCCACGCTTACCAACATCCGAACGGTCGGCACCAACGAGGTGCTCGTCACCACCTACCGCTACGACACCACCAGCGGAGAGGAGATCGCGGTCGGCACCTGCACCCTGGTGTCCCGGGGCTCCGCCGGCCCGCGGGAATGAGGGCGCGACGATGACGGCGACGATCGCGTACGACGATGTCGAGGTCGGCACCGAGCTGCCTGAGCGGCTGTTTCCGCTACGCCGGGTCGATCTGGTCCGCTATGCCGGGGCGTCCACCGACTTCAACCCGATCCACTGGAACGAGCGGGCCGCCGTCGAGGCCGGCCTGCCCGGGGTGATCGCTCACGGGATGCTCACGATGGCCACCGCGGTCCGGCTGGTCACCGACTGGCTGGGTGATCCGGGCGCCCTGGTCGAGTACGGGGTCAAGTTCTCGGCCCCCGTGGTTGTGCCAGACGGTGACGAGCCCGCCGTCGTCTCCGTCCGGGGCACCGTGCAGAAGAAGCTCGAGGACAACCAGGTGGTCGTCAACCTCACCGCCCGCTGCCAGGGCGCGAAGGTGCTGATGGCGGCGCGGGCCACGGTCCGGCTGCCCTGACGATCCCGGGCTGTCCCGGGCGACCCCGGCGCACGGGGCCGCCCGGTGAGCGCGCGCCTGGACCTCGGCTGGACGTGGCTCAGCTGGCCTCGGCGAGCAGCGCGGACATCCGGCCCACGCCCTTGACCAGGTCCTCGTCGCTCAGCGCGTAGGACAGGCGGGCGAAGCCGGGGGTGCCGAACGCCTCGCCGGGCACGATCGCGACCCCGACCTCCTCGAGGATGAGCTGGCACAGCTCGGCGCTGGTGGCCGGGGTGCGCCCGCGCAGGCTCCGGCCGAGCACGCCCTCGAGGGACGGGTAGCAGTAGAACGCGCCCTCGGGCATCGGGCAGCGCACCCCGGGGGTCTCGGTGAGCATCCGGTGCATCGTCTGGCGGCGGCGATCGAAGGCGGCGCGCATCTTGGTGACGGCGTCGAGCGGCCCGGACACGGCGGCGAGCGCGGCGGCCTGGGAGACGTTGGCGACGTTCGAGGTGGCGTGCGACTGGAGGTTCGCGGCCGCACCGACGACGTCCTTCGGCCCGATCAGCCAGCCGACCCGCCAGCCGGTCATCGCGTACGTCTTCGCGACGCCGTTGACGATGACGCAGCGCTCGGCCAGCTCCGGCACCTCGGCGAGGATCGAGGAGTGCCGGGCGTCGCCGTAGACCAGGTGCTCGTAGATCTCGTCGGCGAGCACCCAGATGCCGGACCGCTCGGCCCACTGGCCGATCTCGCGGACTTCCTCGGGGGAGTGCACGGCGCCGGTCGGGTTCGACGGCGAGTTGAACAGCAGCACCTTCGTGCGCTCGGTGCGCGCCGCCTCGAGCTGCTCGACGGTCACCCGGTAGCCGGCGTCCGGCCCGGTCACGACGTCGACCGGCACTCCGCCGGCGAGCCGGATCGACTCGGGGTAGGTCGTCCAGTACGGCGCGGGCAGGAGAACCTCGTCGCCGGGGTCGAGCAGCGTCGCGAAGGCCTCGTAGACGGCCTGCTTGCCGCCGTTGGTGACCAGCACCTGGCTCGCGGGCACGGTCACGCCGGAGTCCCGGGCGGTCTTCTCGGCGATCGCCTCCCGCAGCTCCGGCAGTCCGCCGGCCGGGGTGTACCGGTGCATGCGCGGCTCGTGGCACGCCTTCTCCGCGGCGGCGACGATGTGGTCCGGCGTCGGGAAGTCCGGCTCGCCGGCGCCGAAGCCGACGACGTCCTGCCCCGCGGCGCGCATCGCCTTCGCGGTGGCGTCGACGGCCAGCGTGGCGGACGGGGCGATGCCGCTGATGCGGCGTGAGATCCTGCTCATGGGCCCATGCTGCCACGGCGTTCACAGGGGCGTGACATGCGCGCGGCCGGGATCGGCGGGCCGTGTGGACCGTCTGGCGCCCGCCGCCGGGCCCGTGCGCGGCAGGCCGGCGGGCCGGGTTCGGAGGTGGCCCGGTGGGGGGTCGGCACAGGGCTGATGGCGCCGGACGGGCAGGCCCGGCGGCCGGGCGCCGCGTCCGATCGGGTGGTTCGGCGCGGTCCGTCCGGAGACCGGGGAGTCCCGACGCGATTGGCGAGCGCGGAGTCCGGCCGATGAAGGGGTATGCTCGATCCGCCCGGGTACCCGTTCCGGTGACCGGCTCTCAGCTGCTGAGCCATGCGCCACAGTGCAGGCGCGCAGCGTAGGGTTGGTGGCGGTCGCGGGGGCCGGGGTGAGTTCTAGGGGCGTGGCTCAATTGGTAGAGCACCGGTCTCCAAAACCGGCGGTTGCAGGTTCGAGTCCTGTCGCCCCTGCGCTGTTCGACAGTTGGCTGGTTCGGCGACGGAGTTGGGTGGAGTTCAGTGGCGACCGATACCCGTGACGCGGCACCGCGTCCCAGGGGGGCCACGCGTACCGCGGCTCGACGTCGGTATCGGCCTCTGCAGTTCATCCGCGAGGTCATGGCGGAGCTCCGGAAGGTCGTCTATCCGGGGCGAAACGAGCTGGTCACGTACGTGATGGTCGTGCTTGTCTTCGTCACCGTGATGACGGCCTTCGTGGCTAGTCTCGACTTCGGGCTGACGAAGGCGGTCCTCGCGATCTTCGGCTGACGGGGTTCCGCCGGCCGGTGGGGGTTGGTCCGGGCAGACGAGAGGCGCATGGCCGACGCCGGTCCGCCGGTCGATCGGCGGCCAGCCCGTCCGCACCACACCCGCCGCACCACGCCCGCGCAGCTCCCGCTTCGCGGAGTCACAGCAGCAGAAGCGTTCACGAGAAAAGGATCGTCCGCGTGTCCCAGTCGCCCGAGCACGCCTCCTCCGAGCAGGGGGAAGCCCTCGCCCGTCTCGATCCCCTCGCGGAGTTCGAGCACGACGAGGTGGCGAGCACGGACGCCGGTGCCGAGCTCGCCGACGCCGACCCGGACCTGGGCGTGGACGAGTCCAGCGAGGCAGGCGAGACCGCCGAGGGGGGCGACGAGCCGCCCGGCACCGACGGCGCCGCTGAGACGGCCGGTACCGAGTCCGGCGTGTCGGCGGGGTCCGGCCCGGCCGAGCGTACGCCCGCCGCCGCGAGCGCGCCCGACGAGGACGAGGACGACGAGGACGACCTGCGCCGGGCGATCGAGGAAGCGCCGGGCGATTGGTACGTCGTGCACTCGTACGCGGGCTACGAGAACAAGGTCAAGACCAATCTCGAGACCCGGATCTCCAGCCTCAACATGGAGGACTACATCTTCCAGATCGAGGTGCCGACGGAGGAGGTCCCGGTCGTCAAGAACGGCAAGCGGCAGATGGTTCTGCAGAAGAAGTACCCGGGATACATCTACGTCCGGATGGATCTGACCGACCAGTCCTGGTCGGCGGTCCGCAACACGCCGGGCGTCACCGGGTTCGTGGGGCTCACCAACCGGCCCTCACCGCTGCGCCGCGAGGAGGTGCTGTCCATCCTCGCCCCGGCGGCACCGAAGGAGAAGAAGGTCGAGACCGTCCGGGTCCAGGAGTTCGAGGTGGGCGAGTCGGTCACCGTCATGGACGGCCCCTTCGCCACCCTCCCGGCCACCATCAGCGAGATCAACCTCGACGCCCAGCGGCTCAAGGTGCTGGTCTCGATCTTCGGTCGGGAGACGCCCGTCGAGCTGCAGTTCAATCAGGTCGCGAAGATCTGATCCGGTCCGTAGAACCCCGGTAGGAAGACGAGCACATGCCGCCCAAGAAGAAGAAGATCACCGCGATCATCAAGCTCCAGATCAACGCCGGCAAGGCCACGCCGGCGCCGCCGGTCGGCCCCGCGCTGGGTCAGCACGGCGTGAACATCATGGACTTCTGCAAGCAGTACAACGCGGCCACCGAGTCGCAGGCCGGCAACGTGGTCCCGGTCGAGATCACCGTGTACGAGGACCGCTCGTTCACGTTCGTCACGAAGACCCCGCCGGCCGCGCGGCTCATCCTCAAGGCCGCCGGCATCGAGAAGGGCAGTGGCGTCCCGCACCGTGACAAGGTCGCCAAGCTGACCCCGGCGCAGGTCCGCGAGATCGCCCAGACCAAGCTGCCCGACCTCAACGCCACCACGATCGAGGCGGCCGAGAAGATCATCGCCGGCACCGCCCGGTCGATGGGCATCACGGTCGGCGACTAGCACCCGTCGGGACCGCTGGCCCGGTCCCGGCCCGCCACCGCTGATCGGTGGCACCGCACCTCCCGCGTATCAGTACCCGACGCCGTGGGAGGGCGGTCGTGAGCGCGCCCGGCGCGCGGAGCCGTAACGGTCCGCGCCGCGCCGGCCAGGCGCCCGACCGTCCGCCGGCACCACGAGGAGACATCATGAAGCGCAGCAAGGCGTACCGCGCCGCCGCCGAGAAGATCAACCCGGACAACTTCTACAGCCCGCTCGAGGCGGTCCGGCTGGCCCAGGGCACCTCGACGACGAAGTACGACGCG
Organism: Frankia sp. RB5; assembly: GCF_059816245.1. Classification (NCBI taxonomy): domain Bacteria; kingdom Bacillati; phylum Actinomycetota; class Actinomycetes; order Frankiales; family Frankiaceae; genus Frankia; species Frankia sp. RB5. The sequence goes on along the minus strand of NZ_JCBATA010000021.1, from coordinate 67,409 downwards.
ACCGTCGAGGTCGCGATCCGGCTCGGCGTCGACCCGCGCAAGGCCGACCAGATGGTCCGCGGCACGGTCAACCTGCCGCACGGCACCGGCAAGTCGCCCCGCGTCGCCGTGTTCGCCGCCGGCGAGAAGGCCGCTGAGGCGAGCGCCGCCGGCGCCGACATCGTCGGCAGCGACGACCTGGTCGCCCGCATCCAGGAGGGCTTCCTGGACTTCGACGCGACGGTCGCGACGCCCGACCAGATGGCCAAGGTCGGGCGCATCGCCCGGATCCTCGGCCCGCGCGGCCTGATGCCGAACCCGAAGACCGGCACGGTCACCCTGGACATCGGCAAGGCCGTCTCCGACATCAAGGGCGGTAAGATCAACTTCCGCGTCGACAAGCAGGGTAACCTGCACATCGTCATCGGGAAGACGAACTTCACCGACGCCCAGCTGATCGAGAACTACACGGCCGCGCTCGACGAGATCGTCCGCGTGAAGCCGTCGGCGGCCAAGGGCCGGTACCTCAAGAAGATCACCTTCGCGACCACGATGGGCCCGGGCATCCCCGTCGACCCGAACCGGACGCGCAACCTCCTCGAGGACGCCGTCCCCGCGACCTGATCCACGTCGCATCCAGGTCCTGGCGGCCGTCGGAGTCCATCTCCGGCGGCCGCTTCTGGCGTCCGGGCCGGGTGGGAACGTGCTCCCTGGAATCACGTGTCGTGAAACATGTGTCCTGGAAACATGTACACTGGCAGACGATCACGCTTTACGCCGAAGACCGCTGGTCGCCGTCGCCGCCCGCAGGGGTGGGCGATGGCCGAAGGCCCCGATCATCCCGGGCGGCCCGCGCAGGTGACGCGAAAGTGTAGGACCGCGCGTGGCTCCGCGTGCTGGTCGAGGAGGCGCCTCCAGCGCCGCTCGGCCCGGCCGGGGCGCGCCACCCTCACGCCCCGTGCGCCTGCGCCGGGGCGTTCGTCGTCTCCCGGGGTTGATCGGATGACCGGCCGAACACCCTGAAGGAGCCCCATGGCGAGACCTGAGAAGACCGCCGCGGTGGCGGAGATCGCCGAGGACTTCCGCTCCTCGACGGCCGCGGTGCTCACCGAGTACCGCGGCCTGTCGGTGAGCCAGCTCACCGAGCTGCGGCGCACCCTCGGCGAGGGCGCCCGCTACGCGGTCGTCAAGAACACGCTGACCAAGATCGCGGCTGGGCAGGCCGGCGTCACCGGGCTGGACGAGCTGTTCGTCGGGCCGACCGCCGTCGCCTTCGTCAGCGGCGACCCGGTCGAGGCGGCCAAGGGCCTGCGTGACTTCGCCAAGGCCAACCCGGCGCTCATCGTCAAGGGCGGCTTCGTCGAGGGCAAGGCGATGACCGCCGAGGAGATCCGCAAGCTCGCGGATCTCGAGTCCCGCGAGGTGCTGCTGGCGAAGCTCGCCGGCGCGATGAAGGGTTCCCTGTCCGGCGCGGTCGGCCTGTTCGCGGCCCCGTTGTCGCAGGTTGCCCGGCTCGCCGAGGCGCTGCGCGAGCAGCGCGCGAGCGAGGCCGGCGCGGCGGGTGCCGAGGCGCCGGCCGCCGAGGCGCCGGCCGCCGAGGCGCCGGCGGCCGAGGCCGTCGCCGCGGAGTAGCGGACCGCCAGCCCCACCAGCACCAGCCCCCGAACCAGCCCCACCCCGTACGGCCCGGAACCGCGCGGATCCCGCGCCCGGGCATCGGAAGACGAGGAAGGAAGACGCCACCATGGCGAAGCTGTCCACCGAGGAACTGCTGGACGCGTTCAAGGAGCTCACCCTCCTGGAGCTCTCCGAGTTCGTGAAGCAGTTCGAGGAGACCTTCGGCGTCACCGCCGCGGCGCCGGTCGCCGTGGCCGCTGTCCCGGCCGCGGGCGGCGCGGGCGGCGACGCCCCGGCCGCCGAGGAGCAGGACGAGTTCGACGTCATCCTCGAGTCCGTCGGCGACAAGAAGATCCAGGTCATCAAGGAGGTCCGGGCGCTGACCAGCCTCGGGCTGAAGGAGGCCAAGGACCTCGTCGACGGCGCGCCCAAGCCCGTCCTGGAGAAGGTCGCCAAGGAGGCCGCGGACAAGGCGAAGGCGGCCCTCGAGGGCGCCGGCGCGACGGTCACCGTCAAGTAGCACCGCGGCCGGCAGGTGCCGGCTGACGCCCGCGTGCCGGGGCACCTCCGAGGTGTCCCGGCACGCGGCGTCTGGTGCCGCAAACGCCCGGATACGCTGCTACGTAGGCGGTTGGGCAGGTCGGGCCGTTCGTGATGTTTTCCGAAGGGGGTTGACGGCCCCTGTGGATCGGAGTTCCATCATGTCGCGAACACTCGTCGGGAAGCAGATGCGGTGAGCCACGTACCCCCCGCGCGGTTGTACCACGCACGTTCTTGCCAGCGGTGTGCCTGTCGGCTACACTGCTAGTTTGCGCTGCCCTTTTCGTCGCATCGGCTCCGCCGACACCGGTTCTGCGGTGAGGTCGGGCCCTCTGCGGGGGTCCGGTCCGCGCCGCGCGTGGCACCGACCAGGTCGTCGGAGCCGCGTCCGCGCGGTGGGTCCGGTACGACGGCGGGGCGTGCTGGCCGTGCTGGTGTGTGGCACGGCTGTATGGCAGCCACACCGAGGACCCTGAGCAGACCTTTGCCCGTGCACCGACCCGTTGTTCTCAGCGGACACCGGCGTCGCCGCGCGCTCGCGCCGCGACGGTCCTTCGGCGTGCCCGCAGTCAGCCGAACGCCTGCCGCGCCCGAAACCTGCGGCTGTGCGGACCGACGGACCAGGAACCGACGGCATCCGCTGCGGGACGAGGGCCGACTCCGACCGCGTGCCGGCCACCGGACCTCCCGGCTCGGCCGTCGCGTGTACGCGCCCCGCGGTCATCCTCTCACCGGCGGGGCACCCCCCGTCGCCGTTCCCGACAACCGTAGCGAGACACTGATCACCTGACCACCCCCCGACGGATCCTTGACGTCCGCGACGCCAGCCCGACGATCAGGCCACCGGAAGGACCACCTTGGCCGCCTCGCGCTCTTCCTCCCGCATCTCGTTCGCTAAGATCATCGAGCCTCTCGAGGTCCCGGATCTCCTTGCTCTTCAGACGCAGTCCTTCGATTGGCTGATCGGCAGTGATGCCTGGGCGGAGCGGGTTCAGGAGGCCATCGACTCGGGTCGGGACGACGTCCCGATCACCTCCGGTCTGGAGGAGGTCTTCGAGGAGATCTCCCCGATCGAGGACTTCTCCGGGTCCATGTCCCTCTCCTTCCGGGACCACCGGTTCGAGCCACCCAAGTACTCCGTCGAGGAGTGCAAGGACAAGGACATGACGTTCTCGGCCCCGCTGTTCGTCACGGCCGAGTTCACCAACAACACCACCGGTGAGATCAAGAGCCAGACGGTGTTCATGGGCGACTTCCCGCTCATGACCCCGAAGGGCACGTTCGTGATCAACGGGACCGAGCGCGTGGTGGTCAGCCAGCTCGTCCGGTCGCCCGGGGTGTACTTCGAGCGCAGCCTCGACAAGGCGTCGGACAAGGATCTGTACTCCTGCAAGGTGATCCCCTCGCGCGGGGCCTGGCTCGAGTTCGAGATCGACAAGCGGGACACCGTCGGCGTGCGCATCGACCGCAAGCGCCGCCAGTCCGTCACCGTGCTGCTCAAGGCGCTCGGCTGGGACGAGGCGCGCATCCTCGAGCGCTTCGGCGACTTCCCGTCGATGCGGGTGACCCTGGAGAAGGACCACACCGCCAGCCAGGACGACGCGCTGCTGGACATCTACCGCAAGCTGCGCCCGGGCGAGCCGCCGACGCGGGAGTCGGCGCAGACCCTGCTGGAGAACCTCTTCTTCAACCCGAAGCGCTACGACCTGGCCAAGGTCGGTCGCTACAAGGTCAACAAGAAGCTCTCCCTGGATGTCGCGCACAACGTCGGTGTGCTCACCGAGGATGACATCGTCCGCACGATCGAGTACGTCGTCAAGCTGCACGCGGGAGCCGACCCGTCCGAGTACGAGGTCGACGACATCGACCACTTCGGCAACCGGCGCCTGCGCACGGTCGGCGAGCTGATCCAGAACCAGGTCCGCCTGGGCCTCGCCCGGATGGAGCGGGTCGTCCGTGAGCGGATGACCACCCAGGACGTCGAGGCGATCACGCCGCAGACCCTGATCAACATCCGGCCGGTCGTCGCCTCCATCAAGGAGTTCTTCGGCACCAGCCAGCTGTCGCAGTTCATGGACCAGACCAACCCGCTGGCCGGGCTCACCCACAAGCGCCGCCTGTCGGCGTTGGGCCCGGGTGGTCTGTCCCGGGAGCGGGCCGGCTTCGAGGTTCGCGACGTGCACCCCAGCCACTACGGCCGGATGTGCCCGATCGAGACGCCGGAAGGCCCGAACATCGGCCTGATCGGTTCGCTGTCGACGTTCGCGCGGGTCAACCCGTTCGGCTTCGTCGAGACCCCGTACCGCAAGGTGGCCAACGGCCGGGTGACCGACCAGATCGACTACCTGACCGCGGACGAGGAGGACCGGCACGTCAAGGCGCAGGCCAACACGCCGCTGCAGCCGGACGGCACGTTCGCCGAGGATCGTGTCCTGGTCCGCCGCAAGGGCGGTGAGGTCGAGTTCATTCCGCCGGACGAGGTCGACTACATGGACGTCTCGCCGCGGCAGATGGTGTCCGTGGCGACCGCCATGATCCCCTTCCTCGAGCACGACGACGCCAACCGCGCGCTCATGGGCTCCAACATGCAGCGCCAGTCGGTGCCGCTGCTGCGCTCCGAGGCGCCGCTGGTCGGCACCGGCATGGAGGCCCGCGCGGCCAAGGACGCCGGCGACGTGGTCGTGGCCGGCCAGGCCGGCGTCGTCGAGGACCTCTCGGCGGACTACATCACCGTCATGCACGACGACGGCACCCGGCGCACCTACCGGCTGGCGAAGTTCCGCCGGTCGAACCAGGGCACCTGCATCAACCAGAAGCCGATCGTCTTCGAGGGCGATCGGATCGAGGCCGGCCAGGTCATCGCGGACGGCCCGTGCACCGACAACGGCGAGATGGCGCTTGGCAAGAACCTGCTGGTCGCCTTCATGCCGTGGGAGGGGCACAACTACGAGGACGCGATCATCCTGTCCCAGCGCCTCGTGCAGGACGACGTGCTCTCCTCGATCCACATCGAGGAGCACGAGGTCGACGCCCGCGACACCAAGCTGGGCCCGGAGGAGATCACCCGGGACATCCCGAACGTCGCCGAGGAGGTGCTCGCCGACCTCGACGAGCGCGGCATCATCCGCATCGGCGCCGACGTGCAGACCGGCGACGTGCTGGTCGGCAAGGTCACCCCGAAGGGCGAGACCGAGCTGACTCCCGAGGAGCGGCTGCTGCGCGCGATCTTCGGCGAGAAGGCCCGCGAGGTCCGCGACACCTCGCTGAAGGTGCCGCACGGCGAGTCCGGCAAGGTCATCGGCGTGCGGGTGTTCTCCCGCGAGGACGGCGACGAGCTGCCGCCCGGCGTCAACGAGCTGGTCCGGGTGTACGTCGCCCAGAAGCGGAAGATCACCGACGGCGACAAGCTCGCCGGTCGGCACGGCAACAAGGGCGTCATCGCCAAGATCCTGCCCGTCGAGGACATGCCCTTCCTCGAGGACGGCACCGCGGTCGACGTCGTGCTCAACCCGCACGGCGTGCCCCGCCGGATGAACATCGGCCAGATCCTGGAGACCCACCTCGGGTGGGTGGCCAAGACGGGCTGGCAGGTCGACTCCGGCAGCGAGGGCTGGAAGGAGCGGCTGCGCGGCATCGGCGCGGACGCCGCCCCGAGTGGCACCAACGTGTCCACCCCGGTCTTCGACGGCGCCCGCGAGGAGGAGATCACCGGCCTGCTGGACTCCACGCTGCCCAACCGGGACGGCGTCCAGCTCATCGGCTCCTCCGGTAAGGCCACCCTGTTCGACGGCCGCACCGGCGAGCCGTACCCGTACCCGGTGGCGGTCGGCTACATCTACATCCTCAAGCTCCTCCACCTGGTCGACGACAAGATCCACGCTCGCTCGACCGGCCCCTACTCGATGATCACCCAGCAGCCCCTGGGTGGCAAGGCGCAGTTCGGTGGCCAGCGCTTCGGTGAGATGGAGGTGTGGGCGCTGGAGGCGTACGGCGCCGCCTACGCCCTGCAGGAGCTGCTGACCATCAAGTCCGACGACGTGGTGGGCCGGGTCAAGGTCTACGAGGCGATCGTCAAGGGCGAGAACATTCCGGAGCCCGGCATCCCGGAGTCGTTCAAGGTGCTCATCAAGGAGATGCAGTCGCTGTGCCTCAACGTCGAGGTGCTCTCCAGCGACGGTGTGCAGATCGAGATGCGTGACACCGACGAGGACGTCTTCCGTGCGGCGGAGGAACTCGGGATCGACCTGTCCCGGCGCGAGCCGAGCAGCGTCGAGGAGGTCTGACCGGTCGCCGGGGGCCGCGCGTGAAGCGCCCGCCCCCGGCGCCCCGGCCCGACTCCAGCGTCCCGACCGAGAAAGAGAGAGCAGGCGACAGTCTTGCTGGACGTCAACTTCTTCGACGAACTGCGCATCGGTCTCGCCACCGCGGACGACATCCGCCAGTGGTCGCACGGTGAGGTCAAGAAGCCCGAGACGATCAACTACCGCACCCTGAAGCCGGAGAAGGACGGGCTCTTCTGCGAGAAGATCTTCGGTCCGACCCGGGACTGGGAGTGCTACTGCGGCAAGTACAAGCGGGTCCGCTTCAAGGGCATCATCTGTGAGCGGTGTGGCGTCGAGGTCACCCGCGCCAAGGTGCGCCGTGAGCGGATGGGCCACATCGAGCTGGCCGCGCCGGTCACCCACATCTGGTACTTCAAGGGTGTCCCGAGCCGTCTCGGCTACCTGCTGGACCTGGCGCCGAAGGACCTCGAGAAGGTCATCTACTTCGCCGCCTACATGATCACCAAGGTCGACATCGACGCCCGCCACCGCGACCTGCCGACTCTCGAGGCCCGCATCGGCGTCGAGAAGCAGCAGCTCGAGGACCGCAAGAACGCGGACGTCGAGACCCGGCAGAAGCGGCTCGAGGCCGACCTCGCCCAGCTCGAGGCCGAGGGCGCCAAGGGCGACGCGCGCCGCAAGGTCCGCGAGGGCGCGGAGCGCGAGATGCGTCAGATCCGCGACCGCTCGCAGCGCAAGATCGACGACCTGGACCGCGTCTTCGACCGGTTCAAGAACATGAAGGTCCAGGACCTGGAGCCGGACGAGCTGCTCTACCGCGAGCTGCGCGACCGGTTCGGCCAGTACTTCGACGGCGGCATGGGCGCCGAGGCGCTGCAGCGCCGGATCTCCGAGTTCGACCTGGCCGCGGAGGCGGAGTCGCTGCGCGAGACCATCCGCAGCGGCAAGGGGCAGAAGAAGGCCCGCGCGCTCAAGCGGCTCAAGGTCGTCTCCGCGTTCCTGAACACCCGCAACTCCCCGATGGGGATGGTGCTCGACTGCGTTCCGGTGATCCCGCCGGACCTGCGGCCGATGGTGCAGCTCGACGGTGGCCGCTTCGCGACCTCCGACCTCAACGACCTGTACCGCCGGGTGATCAACCGGAACAACCGGCTCAAGCGGCTGCTCGACCTCGGCGCGCCCGAGATCATCGTCAACAACGAGAAGCGGATGCTGCAGGAGGCCGTCGACGCGCTGTTCGACAACGGCCGCCGCGGCCGGCCGGTCACGGGTCCCGGTAACCGTCCGCTCAAGTCGCTGTCCGACATGCTCAAGGGCAAGCAGGGTCGGTTCCGCCAGAACCTGCTCGGCAAGCGCGTCGACTACTCCGGCCGGTCGGTCATCGTCGTCGGCCCGCAGCTCAAGCTGCACCAGTGCGGCCTGCCCAAGCAGATGGCCCTGGAGCTGTTCAAGCCGTTCGTGATGAAGCGCCTGGTGGACCTCAACCACGCGCAGAACATCAAGTCGGCCAAGCGGATGGTCGAGCGGGCCCGCCCGGTCGTGTGGGACGTGCTCGAGGAGGTCATCACCGAGCACCCGGTGCTGCTCAACCGGGCGCCGACCCTGCACCGCCTGGGCATCCAGGCCTTCGAGCCGCAGCTCGTCGAGGGCAAGGCCATCCAGATCCACCCGCTGGTCTGCACCGCGTTCAACGCGGACTTCGACGGCGACCAGATGGCGGTGCACCTGCCGCTGTCCGCCGAGGCGCAGGCCGAGGCCCGGATCCTGATGCTGTCGAGCAACAACATCCTCTCGCCCGCGTCCGGCCGGCCGCTGGCGATGCCCTCGCTCGACATGGTCACCGGCGTGTTCCACCTGTCGACGCTCGCCGACGGCGCCGTCGGCGAGGGCCGGGCGTTCTCGTCCGTCGCCGAGGCGCAGATGGCCTTCGACGCGCACGAGATCGCCCTCCAGGCGAAGATCAACGTTCGGCTGCGCGACACCACGCCGCCGTCGGACTGGACGCCGCCGGCCGACTGGGTCACCGGGGACCACTTCACCCTGGAGACGACGTTCGGGCGCTGCCTGCTCAACGAGGCGCTGCCGGAGGGCTACCCCTTCATCAACGCCCAGCTGAACAAGAAGGCCCAGGCCGCGATCGTCAACGACCTGGCCGAGCGGTACCCGAAGATCCAGGTCGCGGCGACCCTGGACGCGCTGAAGAGCGCCGGTTTCTACTGGGCCACCCGGTCCGGGGTCACCGTCGCCATCGAGGACGTCGTCGCGCCGCCGAACAAGGCGGAGATCCTCGACGACTACGAGCAGCGGGCCGACCGGGTGCAGAAGCAGTTCGACCGCGGCTTCCTGTCCGACGAGGAGCGCCGCAGCGAGCTGGTCCAGATCTGGACCGAGGCGACCAACAAGATCGCCGAGGCCATGGAGGCGAACTTCCCGAAGACCAACCCGGTCCACGTGCTGGTCAGCTCGGGTGCCGCCGGAAACATGATGCAGATCCGGCAGCTCGCCGGCATGCGCGGACTGGTCTCCAACCCGAAGGGTGAGATCATCCCGCGGCCGATCAAGGCGAACTTCCGCGAGGGTCTCACCGTGGTCGAGTACTTCATCTCGACCCACGGCGCCCGCAAGGGTCTGGCCGACACCGCCCTGCGTACCGCCGACTCCGGCTACCTGACCCGCCGGCTCGTCGACGTCAGCCAGGACGTCATCGTCCGCGACGACGACTGCGGCACCGAGCGCGGCATCCTCACCCGGATCGCCACCCGCGACGCGGACGGCAGGCTCGTGCGCGACCGGTACGCCGAGACCTCGGCGTACGCGCGGACGCTGGCCTCCGACGCGGTCGACGAGAACGGCGAGATCATCGTTCCCGCCGGCACGGATGCCGGGGACGTCGCCATCGGCCAGATCATCGAGGCCGGCATCGAGCAGGTGCGGGTCCGCTCCGCGCTGACCTGCGAGTCCCGGATGGGTGTGTGCGCGCAGTGCTACGGGCGCTCGCTGGCCACCGGCAAGCTGGTCGACGTCGGCGAGGCCGTCGGCATCGTCGCCGCGCAGTCCATCGGTGAGCCCGGCACCCAGCTGACGATGCGTACCTTCCACTCGGGTGGTGTCGCCGGTGACGACATCACCCAGGGTCTGCCGCGTGTCGTCGAGCTCTTCGAGGCACGCAGCCCGAAGGGCAAGGCGCCCATCACCGAGGTCTCCGGTCGCATCAAGATCGAGGAGACCGAGAAGACCTTCAAGGTCGTGGTGGTGCCGGACGACGGCAGCGAGGAGATCGCCTACCCGGTCTCGCGGCGTGCCCGCCTGCGGGTACGCGAGGGCGACCGCATCGAGGTCGGCAACCAGGTCGTCGACGGTGCCGTCGACCCGCACGAGGTGCTGCGCATCCTCGGCCCGCGCCAGGTCCAGCTCCACCTGGTCGAGCAGGTCCAGGAGGTGTACCGGTCGCAGGGTGTGTCGATCCACGACAAGCACATCGAGATCATCATCCGTCAGATGCTCAAGCGGGTGAACGTGCTCGAGTCGGGGGAGACCAACCTGCTGCCTGGGGAGCTGTGCGAGCGGGCCCGCTTCGAGGGAGAGAACCGCCGGGTGGTGGAGTCCGGTGGCCAGCCGGCGTCCGCCCGCCCGGTGCTGATGGGCATCACCAAGGCGTCGCTGGCCACCGAGTCGTGGCTGTCGGCGGCCTCCTTCCAGGAGACGACCCGGGTGCTCACCGACGCGGCGATCAACGCGCGCTCGGACTCGCTCGTCGGCCTCAAGGAGAACGTCATCATCGGAAAGCTGATCCCGGCTGGTACCGGCATCTCGCGGTACCGCAACATCCGGGTGGAGCCGACCGAGGAGGCGCGCGCGGCGATGTACTCCGTCGGTGCCTACGAGGACAGCGGCAGCGTCGAGTACGGCGCCTTCGGCACCGGATCCGGCCAGGCCGTCCCGCTGGACGAGTTCGACTTCCGCAGCACGGGCGACTTCCGCTGAGCCGCGGTCGGTAGCCAGGATCCGGCCCGCTGACAATCCGTCGGCGGGCCGGCGTTCTCGGCACCGCCAGGACGGACGCCGACGGCGGTCCGGTCTCCCTCCTCGCCCAGGGAGCCGGGCCGCCGTTTCGCTGTCCGGCCCTCCGCCCGCCTGCCTCAGCCCGCCCCGCCTGCCCTCAGCCCGCCCCGCCCTGTCCCGCCCTGTCCCGCCCTGTCCCGCCCCGCCCTGTCCGCGTCGTCTCGCGGCCGGGCGGCGCAGCCAGCTCGTTGACCGTGGTCGCCGTTCAAGGGGGATCAACCGCCGTGCCGAACTCCGGATCGTCGACGCCTGCGTGGGCGGAGATCCGCTCCCGGCACCTGGTGTACGAGGACGAGGCGATCCTCGCCCTCGACAAGCCGCCCGGTATCTCGGTGATGGGGGAGCGGCACGACCTCGACCTCGTCCGCATCGCCGAGGCGGCCGGCGAGCGACTGTTCCCCGTGCATCGCATCGACAAGGCGACCTCGGGCCTGATCCTGTTCGCCCGCGAGCTGCGCTTCCACGGCGACCTCACCCGCCAGTTCGCCCGGCGCACCGCCGGCAAGCGCTACCTGGTCCTCACCCGCACCCGCGGCCTGCCCGTCGCCGGCACCATCGACCTGCCGCTCAGCGTCGGCCGCAAGAACCGCGTCCGCGTCGCCGCGAACCGCGCCGACATCGCCGCCGACCGTTCTTCCGATTCCGGGGAGGGATGCTGGTCGGTGCCGGCGGGCGCGGTGTTCGACCATGTGCCGGTGTACCCGTCGGTGACGACGTTCGTCCGGCTCTGGGAAGGCGGCGAGTTCACCCTGCTCGCCGCGACGCCGGTGACCGGCCGGCGCCACCAGATCCGGGTGCACCTGGCCTGGATCGGCCACCCGGTCGACGGCGACCCGCTGTTCGACCGCGCCGCAACGTCGCGCACCCTCCTGCACTCCTGGCGTCTGGCGATCTACGACATCGCCGGCGAGCGCCTGCGCCTCGAGGCCCCGCCAGGCCCCGGCTTCTGGACACCCGCCGCCGCCCTGATCCCCGCAGGCATCCCCGCCACTCTGCCGGACCTCGTCCCCTGGGATCCGCCCGCGTCGGACTGTGCCCCGGGAACGCCAGAAGACGGGCGCACGTCGTCGCTGCCGTCGTCGCCGCGCCCCGCTGCCGCGAGGCGGCGTCGATCGGGTGGACGAGGGCTGGGGCGCTGACGGCGTCGCGATCCCCGGGCGCCCGTTCGCCCGGATCGCCGGCGTCCCCGCGGCCACGGAGAGCCACCATCACCGCGGCCCTCCCCGCAGTCCCGCCGGCGGTCTCACGCACCGCGACCCGACACCGTACAAGCATGATCATCGACGGTGTGGGCGTCGACCAGAAGGGACGGTGTGGGCGTCGACCAGAAGGCCGAGGGCGGCGCGGAGGGGAAGAGCCTGCGGGGGACGGCGGTGCCGTGTCGCGAACTCGGGGCGTCGTGTCCGGTTTGCCCCCTACTTCGCGACACGGGCCGCTGTGACGTTGTCGGAACGCTGTCACGACACGCCGCGGCAGCGCGGCAACGCGGCATGAAGATCAGAACTCGAGGCGCCGCCTAGCCAGTGGGGCCGTAGGCGGCGGCGTTGAGGTCGCCGTAGACGCGGGCCAGGTCGGGGAGCTGGTAGTGGGCGTTGAGGCCGCTCGGGTTGGGCAGCAGCCAGATGCCGGCGGAGCCCAGGGTCTCGGGCTGGCGGCCGACCTTCGCGGCGCGGCGCCGGAAGCTGACGCGGTAGGCGGCCAGGCCCAGGAACGCGACCCAGCGCGGCGAGATCCGCTCGACCAGCTCGGTCAGCCGGGGGACACCGGCGCGCACCTCGTCGTCGTCGATTTCGTCGGCGCGGGCGGTGGAGCGCTGGACCAGGTTCGTGATGCTGATGCCGCGGCTGGTCAGCTCGCCGGTCTCGCTGGGGTGCAGGCGGCGGGGGGTGAAGCCGGCGAGGTGCAGGACGGGCCACAGCCGGTTGCTCGGCGTGCCGAAGTGGAAGCCGGTCGCCCCGGACTCCAGGGACGGGTTGATCCCGCAGAGCAGCACGACGGTGCGCGGCGCGAGGAGGTCGGGGACGGTGGTGCCGTAGGCGGCCTGCAGCTGTGCCCGGGAGGGCCTCGGCGGGAGGGCGGTGCCGGGACGTTTGGGCGGTGCCTGTTCGCCGACTGCGTCAAACATGTCCTCGAGGGCCTCCGTTGCCGGTATCGTGCTGTCTGGTACAGCGTGCCAGCGTCAGGGCGGCGGTGGTTCCCGGGGTCACCTGGGTTCCAGGGGGTCTGTGGCTCCCCGGCCTCCACTCTGCGGGCCGGAGCGGGGTGCTCGGGCCCGGAGGTTCGTGGTCGAGGTGTCGTCCGCGATCCCGCGGCTGCGCCCCGCTGCCCCGGTGAACGATGTCGCCGCCGGAGTCCGGCCGCCCCGCAGCGCGGGTAGTGATCGTCGGCTTCGGTGTAGGGCATCGGTTTCGGCGGCGCCGTCCGCCTGGTCGGGCCTGATCAGGCGTTGTCGGGCCGCCGCGGGGCTGGGGTTGTCTGCGCGGGAGGTCGGCCGATACCCCGTTCGACACGTGACGCGGCCGTGGAGTACTGTTGATGACCGTGGCCGGAGTCCGCGTGACTCTGGCGTGCGTCTCGCACTTCGATGTGGCGCCGTGGTGTCGGATCGGTTGACGAAAGGTCACCATCCAGCAGCCGTCGGCGACTGTCGGGCTCGGTTTCCGCGAAGCGGCCGGGCGGGCTGACGCGCTCTCCACCGTGGTGGATCTTCGTATCCGGAGATCTGACGGTCGAGATGGCGCGACACGCCCGACCGCGTGGGTCGGAGCAACCGGTCGCGGGTCACCGAGAGTGGCCCGGGTGCGGATCGCAAGCAATGCAGGTAGGCCGGCGTACCGGTCTGGTTGCCCAAGGCAGTACGACGAGGCGTCACAGGAACGGGAGCGGCGTTGCCCACGATCCAGCAGCTGGTCCGCAAGGGCCGGCAGGACAAGGTCGAGAAGACCAAGACCCCGGCACTCAAGGGGAGCCCTCAGCGTCGTGGTGTGTGCACCCGCGTCTACACGACCACCCCCAAGAAGCCGAACTCGGCGCTGCGCAAGGTGGCGCGAGTCCGGCTGAACAGCGGGATCGAGGTCACCGCCTACATCCCCGGTGTCGGCCACAACCTGCAGGAGCACTCGATCGTCCTCGTCCGTGGTGGTCGGGTGAAGGACCTCCCGGGCGTCCGCTACAAGATCGTCCGCGGCGCTCTCGACACGCAGGGCGTCCGTAACCGCAAGCAGGCTCGCAGCCGCTACGGCGCGAAGAAGGAGAAGGGCTGATGCCGCGCAAGGGGCCCGCGCCCAAGCACGCCGTCGTCGTCGACCCGGTGTACGGGTCGCCGCTGGTGACCGCGCTGGTGAACAAGGTGCTGATGAGCGGCAAGAAGTCCGTCGCGGAGCGCATCGTGTACGGCGCGCTGGAGGGCGCGAAGAACAAGACCGGCAACGACCCGGTCGTCACGCTCAAGCGGGCGCTCGACAACGTCAAGCCCACGCTGGAGGTGCGCAGCCGCCGCGTCGGTGGCGCCACCTACCAGGTCCCGGTGGAGGTCCGCGCCGGCCGCAGCACGACACTGGCGCTGCGCTGGCTCGTCGGCTACTCCCGGGCTCGCCGCGAGAAGACGATGACCGAGCGGCTGATGAACGAGCTCATCGACGCGAGCAACGGCCTCGGCGCGAGCGTGAAGCGCCGGGAGGACACCCACAAGATGGCGGAGTCCAACAAGGCCTTCGCCCACTACCGCTGGTAGCTCTCCATGGCATCTGACGATCGTTCCTTGCTGGCCAGGACCCGCAACATCGGGATCATGGCCCACATCGACGCGGGCAAGACCACCACCACCGAGCGCATCCTCTTCTACACCGGTGTGAACTACAAGATCGGTGAGGTCCACGAGGGCGGCGCCACGATGGACTGGATGGAGCAGGAGCAGGAGCGGGGGATCACCATCACCTCCGCGGCCACCACCTGTATCTGGCGCGACCACACCATCAACATCATCGACACGCCCGGCCACGTCGACTTCACGGTCGAGGTCGAGCGGTCGCTGCGCGTCCTCGACGGCGCCGTGGCGGTGTTCGACGCCGTCGCCGGCGTCGAACCGCAGAGCGAGACGGTCTGGAAGCAGGCCGACCGCTACGACGTGCCGCGCATCGCGTTCGTCAACAAGATGGACCGGGTCGGCGCGGAGTTCCACCGCTGCGTGGACATGATGGTCGACCGGCTCGACGCCACGCCTGCCGTCATCCAGCTCCCCTGGGGCGTGGAGTCGGACTTCCGCGGCGTCATCGACCTGATCCGGATGAAGGGCCTGCTCTGGCAGAGCGAGGACAAGGGCGCTTCCTACGAGGCGGTCGACATCCCGGGCGACCACGCCGAGGCCGCGCAGGAGTGGCGCGACAAGCTCATCGAGACCGTCGCCGAGAACGACGACGAGCTGATGGAGCTCTACCTCGAGGGCGAGGAGCCCTCGGAGGAGCAGCTCGTCGCCGCGCTGCGGCGGGGTACGCTGGCGAGCAAGATCAACCCGGTGCTGTGTGGCTCCGCGTTCAAGAACAAGGGCGTGCAGCCCATGCTCGACGCGGTCGTCAACTTCCTGCCGAACCCGCTCGACATCGGCGCCACCGTGGGTCATTCGGTGAGCGACGAGTCCACGGAGGTCCGGCGCGAGCCGACCGAGGACGAGCCGTTCTCCGCGCTCGCGTTCAAGATCATGAGCGACCCGTACGTCGGCAAGCTGACCTACATCCGGGTGTACTCGGGCAAGCTCACCGCGGGCTCGCCGGTCCTGAACTCGACGAAGGACCGCAAGGAGCGCATCGGCCGCATCCTGCAGATGCACGCCAACCACCGGGAGGACCGGGACGGCGTCGGTGCGGGTCAGATCGTCGCCGTGGTGGGCCTGAAGAACACCACCACCGGTGACACGCTCTGCGACCCGAACGCTCCGGTGATCCTGGAGTCGATGACGTTCCCGGCGCCGGTCATCCACGTCGCGATCGAGCCGAAGACCAAGGCCGACCAGCAGAAGCTGGGCACCGCGATCCAGCGGCTCGCCGAGGAGGACCCGACCTTCCAGGTCCGCACCGACGAGGAGACCGGTCAGACGATCATCGCGGGCATGGGCGAGCTGCACCTCGACGTGCTGGTCGACCGGATGCGACGCGAGTTCTCGGTCGAGGCGAACGTCGGCAAGCCGCAGGTGGCCTACCGCGAGACGATCCGCCGCAAGGTGGAGAAGGTCGACTACACCCACAAGAAGCAGACGGGTGGGTCGGGCCAGTACGCCCGGGTGATCATCAGCCTGGAGCCCTCCGGCGGCGACGGCGGTGGCTACGAGTTCCAGAACAAGGTCACCGGTGGCCGCATCCCCAAGGAGTACATCCCCTCGGTGGACGCCGGCTGCCAGGAGGCCATGGAGTTCGGCGTCCTCGCGGGCTACCCGCTGGTCGACGTCAAGGTGACCCTCCTGGACGGCCAGTTCCACGACGTGGACTCGTCCGAGCTCGCGTTCAAGATCGCCGGTTCGATGGCGTTCAAGGACGCGGCCCGCAAGGCGGACCCGGTGCTGCTGGAGCCGCTGATGGCCGTCGAGGTCACCACGCCCGAGGACCACATGGGCGACGTGATCGGCGACCTGAACTCGCGGCGCGGGCAGATCCAGGCCATGGAGGAGCGCGGCGGCTCCCGCATCGTGCGGGCGACCGTCCCCCTGTCGGAGATGTTCGGCTACGTCGGCGACCTGCGGTCGAAGACGTCCGGCCGGGCCAGCTACTCGATGCAGTTCGACTCCTACGCCGAGGTTCCCGGGAACGTCGCCAAGGAGATCATCGCCAAGGCGAG
Organism: Frankia sp. RB5; assembly: GCF_059816245.1. NCBI lineage: Bacteria > Bacillati > Actinomycetota > Actinomycetes > Frankiales > Frankiaceae > Frankia > Frankia sp. RB5. The sequence goes on along the minus strand of NZ_JCBATA010000021.1, from coordinate 51,102 downwards.
GGGGGAGTGACCGCGCCGTCGGCGTGATCACCACCCCAACCTGACTACACCAGCACGACACCACCCGTCCTTGGAGGGACACCCGTGGCGAAGCAGAAGTTCGAGCGGACGAAGCCGCACGTCAATATCGGCACCATCGGTCACATCGACCATGGCAAGACCACGCTGACCGCTGCGATCACCAAGGTCCTGCACGACGCGCACCCGGACCTCAACCCCTTCACGCCGTTCGACCAGATCGACAAGGCGCCGGAGGAGAAGGCCCGCGGCATCACGATCTCGATCGCGCACGTCGAGTACCAGACCGACGCCCGGCACTACGCGCACGTCGACTGCCCGGGTCACGCGGACTACATCAAGAACATGATCACCGGCGCCGCGCAGATGGACGGCGCGATCCTGGTGGTCTCCGCGACCGACGGCCCGATGCCGCAGACGAAGGAGCACGTGCTGCTCGCTCGTCAGGTCGGCGTGCCGTACATCGTCGTGGCGCTCAACAAGGCCGACATGGTCGACGACGAGGAGATCCTCGAGCTCGTCGAGCTCGAGGTCCGAGAGCTGCTGAACACCTACGAGTTCCCCGGCGACGACGTTCCGGTCATCCGCGTCTCCGCGCTCAAGGCGCTGGAGGGTGACAAGGAGTGGGGCGCCAAGCTGCTCGAGCTCATGGCGGCGGTCGACGAGTCGATCCCCGAGCCGCAGCGTGACATCGACCGGCCGTTCCTCATGCCGATCGAGGACGTCTTCACGATCACCGGTCGCGGCACGGTCGTCACCGGCCGCGTCGAGCGCGGAATCGTCAAGGTCAACGAGACCGTCGAGATCGTCGGTATCAAGCCGGAGACCACCTCGACCACCGTCACCGGTGTCGAGATGTTCCGCAAGCTGCTCGACGAGGGTCGCGCCGGTGACAACGTCGGCCTGCTCCTGCGCGGCATCAAGCGCGAGGACGTGGAGCGCGGCCAGGTCATCGTGAAGCCGAAGTCGATCACCCCGCACACGGTGTTCGAGGCTCGCGTCTACATCCTGAACAAGGACGAGGGCGGCCGCCACACCCCGTTCTTCAAGAACTACCGGCCGCAGTTCTACTTCCGCACCACCGACGTGACCGGCGTCGTGACCCTCCCCGAGGGCACCGAGATGGTCATGCCGGGCGACAACACCGAGATGACGGTCGAGCTCATCCAGCCGATCGCCATGGAGGAGGGTCTGCGCTTCGCCATCCGCGAGGGTGGCCGGACCGTCGGCGCGGGCCAGGTCACGAAGGTTCTCAAGTAGTACGTGCGGGCGGTGGGTCTGCGATCACGGACCCACCGCCCGCATTGCTGCCCGGGACGGCGATCGTCGCCCCGGGTGGCACCGGCTGCCGGTGGTCCCGGCCGCCGACGTGGCAGGCAATCCGGCTCCGACCGTCGATCCGTCGGCGGGGGACCGGCACGAGACAGCGGTGGAACCGGCAGATCCGCACCGCCGGCGGTGGACAGCGCGAAGGCGCGCGGTCCGCGGCGCGCGGATCTACGGGCGGTGACCCGGTAAGCGGTACCGGCCGGACGAGACAGACAGGACAGGCGAAGCCCACCATGGCGGCACAGAAGATCCGCATTCGGCTCAAGGCCTATGACCACGAGGTCATCGACAGCTCGGCGAGGAAGATCGTCGAGACGGTGACCCGGACGGGTGCGCAGGTCGCGGGACCGGTGCCGCTGCCGACGGAGAAGAACATCTACTGCGTCATCCGGTCGCCGCACAAGTACAAGGACAGCCGCGAGCACTTCGAGATGCGGACGCACAAGCGGCTGATCGACATCCTTGACCCGACGCCGAAGACGGTCGACTCGCTCATGCGCCTCGACCTCCCCGCCGGCGTCGACATCGAGATCAAGCTGTAAGAGGGGCCGGCGCAGTCATGCTCATCCGCAACTACAGAGGGCTCCTGGGCACCAAGCTCGGGATGACCCAGGTATGGGACGCGAACAACCGCGTCGTGCCGGTCACCGTCATCAAGGCCGGACCCAACGTCGTCACGCAGGTCAAGTCGCCCGACGCCGACGGCTACTCGGCCGTCCAGCTCGGCTACGGCGAGGTCGACCCGCGCCGGGTCAACAAGCCGGCCCGCGGGCACTTCGCCACCAGTGGGGTCACGCCGCGGCGCCACCTCGCCGAACTGCGCACCGCCGACGCGGGCAACTACCGCCCCGGCCAGCAGCTGACCGGCGAGGTGTTCGCGCCGGGTGTCGTCGTCGACATCACCGGCACCTCCAAGGGCAAGGGCTTCGCCGGTGTCATGAAGCGCCACGGCTTCAAGGGCCTGGGCGCCGGGCACGGCGTCGAGCGCAAGCACCGCTCGCCGGGTTCGGTCGGCGGCTGCGCCACCCCCGGCCGGGTCTTCAAGGGTCTGCGCATGGCCGGCCGCATGGGCCACGCCCGCACGACCACCCCCGGCCTGACCATCCACGCCGTCGACACCGAGCGTGGCTACCTGCTGGTGAAGGGCGCGGTGCCCGGCCCGGACGGCGGGCTCGTCTTCGTGCGCAGCGCGGCCAAGCGCCCGGCGCCCGAGAACTTCGCCCCGGCCGCGGCGACCGGCGCCGCTGAGGAGGTCTCGGCATGAGCCCGGCGGCGATCGCATCCGAGTCGGATGCCATCACCCGCACAGTCGAGGTGCACGGCGGGGACGGCGGCAGCGCCGAACTGCCCGCCGGCGTGTTCGACGTGCCGCTGAACGTCCCGCTGATTCACCAGGTCGTCGTCGCGCAGCTCGCGGCGGCCCGGCAGGGGACCCACGACACCAAGACCCGCGGCGAGGTTCGTGGCGGCGGCCGTAAGCCCTACCGCCAGAAGGGCACCGGCCGCGCCCGGCAGGGCTCGCTGCGCGCCCCGCAGTTCGCCGGCGGTGGCGTCGTGCACGGCCCGACGCCGCGCTCGTACGACCAGCGCACCCCGAAGAAGATGAAGGCCGCCGCGCTGCGCGGTGCCCTGTCCGACCGGGCGCGCAACAACCGGGTGCACGTAGTGAGCTCGCTGGTTTCCGGCGACGCGCCGTCGACGAAGGCCGCGGTCACGGCGCTGCGCGCGATCGCCGACACCCGCCGGGTGCTCGTGGTCGCCAGCCGCTCCGACGAACTGATCTGGCTGAGCCTGCGCAACGTCGCCGCGGTGCACCTGCTCGACCCGGGCCAGCTCAACACCTACGACGTCCTGGTCAGCGACGACGTCGTGTTCACCAAGGAGGCGCTGGCCGCGTTCGTCAACCGTGACAGCAAGCCGGCCCGCGGCAACCAGCCGAGCACCACCGGGGCGGAGGAGGACAAGTGATTCCCGACCCGCGTGACGTGATCCTGCGGCCGGTCGTCTCGGAGAAGAGCTACGGCCTGCTCGATGAGAACGTCTACACGTTCATCGTCCGCCCGGACGCGAACAAGACCCAGATCAAGCTCGCCGTCCAGCAGATCTTCAACGTGCGGGTCCTGCGGGTGAACACCATCAACCGGCAGGGCAAGCGCAAGCGCACCAAGCATGGCTGGGGCCACCGGGCCTCGACCAAGCGCGCGCTGGTGAGCCTCGCGCCCGGTGACACGATCGAGATCTTCGGAGGTCCCGGTGCCTGAGCGCGCGTGCCGCGCGACGACGGCGGCGGGCCAGGGACGGTAGGAAGCCATGGGTATTCGTAGATACAAGCCGACGACCCCGGGCCGTCGCGGCGCGAGCGTGGCCGACTTCGTCGAGATCACGCGGGACCACCCGGAGAAGTCGCTGGTCCGCCCGCTGCACTCCAAGGGCGGCCGCAACGTCCACGGCCGGATCACCACCCGCCACCAGGGCGGCGGCCACAAGCGCGCCTACCGGATCATCGACTTCCGTCGGGACAAGGACGGCGTGCCGGCCAAGGTCGCGCACATCGAGTACGACCCGAACCGCACCGCCCGGATCGCGCTGCTGCACTACGCCGACGGCGAGAAGCGCTACATCCTCGCCCCGGTCCGGCTCAAGCAGGGCGACCAGGTCAGCTCCGGCATCGGGGCGGACATCAAGCCCGGCAACGCGCTGCCGCTGCGCAACATCCCGACCGGTACCGTGATCCACGCCATCGAGCTGCGGCCCGGCGGCGGCGCGAAGATCGCTCGCAGCGCCGGCGCCAGTGTGCAGCTCGTCGCGAAGGACGGCCCCTACGCCCAGCTGCGGATGCCCTCGGGCGAGATCCGCAACGTCGACGTCCGCTGCCGCGCAACGGTCGGCGAGGTCGGCAACGCCGAGCAGAGCAACATCAACTGGGGTAAGGCCGGCCGGATGCGCTGGAAGGGCCGCCGGCCCACCGTGCGCGGTGTGGCGATGAACCCGGTCGACCACCCGCACGGTGGTGGTGAGGGCAAGACCTCCGGTGGTCGCCACCCGGTCAACCCGAAGGGCCGTCCCGAGGGCCGGACCCGGGCCCACAAGAAGTCGTCCGACGCGCTGATCGTGCGTCGTCGCAAGCAGAACAGGCGGCGGTAGTGACCTCACGACACCGGACCCACGCTCCCGTGAGCCACCCGTCGCACCGCGTCAACCAGATCTGAGCAGGAAGGAGGAGACACAGCCATGCCACGCAGTCTGAAGAAGGGCCCGTTCGTCGACGACCACCTGCTCAAGAAGGTGGACGTGCAGAACTCCAAGGGCACCAAGCACGTCATCAAGACCTGGTCGCGCCGCTCGACCGTGATCCCCGACATGTTGGGGCACACGATCGCCGTGCACGACGGCCGCAAGCACGTGCCGGTGTTCATCACCGAGGGCATGGTCGGGCACAAGCTCGGCGAGTTCGCCCCGACCCGGACCTTCCGCGGGCACGTCAAGGAGGACCGGAGGTCGCGCCGTGGCTGACGATCTCGTCGACGGCCTGACCCGGGCCGGCCTGCCCGGCGCCAAGGCCAGCGCGCGCTACGTTCATGTGTCGCCGACCAAGGCCCGCCGGGTCGTCGACCTGGTCCGCGGTCGTTCCGTCACCGAGGCCCTGGACATCCTCCGCTTCGCCCCGCAGTCCGCCAGCGACGACGTGTTCAAGGTCGTCGCCAGCGCCGCGGCGAACGCCGAGAACAACCACAACCTCGACCCCGCCACCCTGTGGGTCGGCGAGGTGTACGTGGACGAGGGGCCGACGCTCAAGCGCATCCGCCCCCGCGCCCAGGGACGGGCCTACCGGATCCGCAAGCGCACCAGCCACATCACCGTCGTGGTGGAGAGCCGGGAACCGGTCGCCGCGGCCGGCCGGGGCGCGAAGACGACTAGGAGGGCCCGGTAGTGGGACAGAAGGTCAACCCGCACGGGTTCCGGCTTGGCATCACGTCGGAGTTCACCTCCCGCTGGTACGCCGACAAGCAGTACAAGGCGTACGTCGGCGAGGACGTGAAGATCCGCAAGATGATGTCACGGGGCATGGAGCGGGCCGGGATCAGCCGGGTCGACATCGAGCGGACCCAGGGACGGCTGCGGGTGGACATCCACACCGCGCGCCCGGGCATCGTCATCGGCCGCCGCGGCGCGGAGGCCGACCGCATCCGCGGCGACCTGGAGAAGCTCACCGGCAAGCAGGTGCAGCTGAACATCCTCGAGGTCAAGAACCCCGAGGTCGACGCACAGCTCGTCGCCCAGGGCGTGGCCGAGCAGCTGTCCAGCCGGGTCAGCTTCCGGCGCGCCATGCGCAAGGCGATGCAGACCGCCATGAAGGGCGGCGCCAAGGGCATCCGGGTGCAGTGCTCCGGTCGCCTCGGCGGCGCCGAGATGAGCCGCTCGGAGTTCTACCGCGAGGGTCGGGTCCCGCTGCACACGCTGCGCGCGGACATCGACTACGGCTTCTACGAGGCCCGGACGAACTTCGGCCGGATCGGCGTCAAGGTCTGGATCTACAAGGGCGACATCGTGCAGAGCCGCGCCGAGCGTGAGGCGCAGGAGGCGCTGCAGCGTCAGTCCCGCCGGGACCGGCCGCGGCGCGGGCCGCGCTCGGGTTCGTCCGGCACCACCCAGGGCGGCACCGACGCCGGCCGCGCGGCGGCGCGCAGCGAGCGCCGGGGACGTGGCGGCGGTGGCGGCGGCAACGCGCCCGCCCCCGAGTCCACCTCGCCCGAGACGGCTCCGGCGGACACGGCTCCGGCCGAGACGGCTCCGGCCGAGACGGCTCCGGCCGAGGCCGCTCCGGTGGAGGCCACGGCGGCGCAGGCGCCCGCCTCGACCGCCCCGGAGTCGACCAGCGCGCCGACCGCGGGCACCGCGGAGAAGGCGGAGGAATAGATCATGCTGATTCCCCGGAAGGTCGCGCACCGCAAGCAGCACCACCCCAGGCGGACCGGCGCGGCCAAGGGTGGCACCAAGGTCACCTTCGGTGAGTACGGGATCCAGGCGCTGGAGTCCGCGTACGTGACGAACCGCCAGATCGAGTCGGCGCGTATCGCGATGACCCGCCACATCCGCCGTGGTGGCAAGGTGTGGATCAACATCTACCCGGACCGGCCGCTGACGAAGAAGCCGGCCGAGACCCGGATGGGTTCCGGTAAGGGCTCGCCCGAGTGGTGGATCGCGAACGTGAAGCCGGGCCGGGTCATGTTCGAGCTGTCCGGTGTCGCGGAGCCCGTGGCCCGGGAGGCGATGCGGCGCGCCATCCACAAGCTGCCGATGAAGTGCCGGTTCGTGGTTCGTGAAGGTGGTGCGTGATGGCTGTCGCTACCGCGGACGAGCTGCGGAGCCTGTCGGGCGACGAGCTCGTTGACAAGCTCCGGGAGGCCAAGGAGGAGCTGTTCAACCTCCGGTTCCAGGCGGCGACCGGGCAGCTGACCAACAACCGCCGGCTGCGGTCGGTGCGGCGCGACATCGCCAAGATCTACACGGTGATGCGCGAACGGGAGCTGGGAATCACCGGCGATCCGGCGCTGGTCGCCGGCACGGCGGACGATGACGCGACGCAGTCGGAACGGGCGTGAGGGCAGTGGCAGACGAGACGGCCTCGCAGCAGGCCAGTGAGCAGGACGGCGCCGCGGGCGCCGACCGCGGCTTCCGCAAGGTCCGTGAGGGCCTCGTGGTCAGCGACAAGATGACCAAGACCGTCGTGGTCGCCGTCGAGGACCGCGTGCAGCACCCGCTGTACGGCAAGACGATCCGCCGGACGAAGAAGATCAAGGCGCACGACGAGCACGGCACCACCGGTGTCGGTGACCGCGTGCTGCTGATGGAGACCCGGCCGCTGTCGGCCACCAAGCGGTGGCGTGTCGTGCAGGTGCTGGAGAAGGCGAAGTAGGTCCTCCGGGCCGCGTGACCCCCCCGGGGCGCGACCCGACCAGGCAGTACCGGTTGATCAGTAGTACCGGGTGATCAGGAGCAGAAAGTGATTCAGCAGGAGTCGCGACTTCGGGTCGCCGACAACACCGGGGCACGGGAGATCCTCTGCATCCGGGTGCTTGGCGGCTCTGGGCGTCGTTACGCGGGGATCGGCGACATCATCGTCGGCACGGTCAAGGACGCCCTGCCCGGCGCCGGCGTGAAGCGCGGCGACGTGGTCAAGGCGGTCGTGGTGCGCACCACCAAGGAGCGCCGGCGGCCGGACGGCTCCTACATCCGGTTCGACGAGAACGCCGCGGTGCTGATCCGGGACGGCGGCGACCCGCGGGGCACCCGCATCTTCGGCCCGGTGGGCCGCGAGCTGCGGGACAAGAAGTTCATGAAGATTATTTCCCTGGCGCCGGAGGTGCTGTGACCGTGGCCACTCTGAAGATCAAGAAGGGTGACACGGTCCAGATCATCACCGGCAAGGACCGTGGCCTGAAGGGCAAGGTCATCCGGGCGTTCCCGGAGCAGAACAAGGTCCTCGTCGAGGGCGCGAACCGGATCACCCGGCACACCCGTGTCCAGCAGAGCGCGCGAGGCTCGCAGTCCGGCGGCATCATCACCCAGGAGGCGCCGATCCACGTGAGCAACGTGATGATCGTCGATCCGTCGGACGGCAAGCCCACGCGCATCGGCTACCGCGTCAACGAGGACGGCACCAAGGTCCGTATCTCCCGGCGCACCGGCACCGAGCTGTAGGCCGAGCGAGCAGTCGAGCAGTTTGGGAATCGAGATCAGACAATGACTGTGACCACCGAAGACCGGACCACCGGTGACCGGCCCGAGGCTCGTCCCGTCCCCCGGCTCAAGCAGCGGTACCGGGCGGAGATCGCGCCGGCGCTGCGGGAGGAGTTCTCCTACCGCAACGTCATGCAGATCCCCGGCGTCGTGAAGGTCGTCGTGAACATGGGTGTCGGCGACGCCGCCCGGGACGCGAAGCTCATCGACGGCGCCGTGCGTGACCTCGCGGCCATCACGGGCCAGAAGCCGGCCGTGCGCCGGGCGAAGAAGTCCATCGCCCAGTTCAAGCTGCGCGAGGGCATGCCGATCGGCGCGAAGGTGACCCTGCGCGGCGACCGCATGTGGGAGTTCCTCGACCGGCTGGTCTCCATCGGCCTGCCCCGCATCCGTGACTTCCGTGGGCTGTCCCCGAAGCAGTTCGACGGCGCGGGCAACTACACGTTCGGCGTGGTCGAACAGTCGATCTTCCACGAGATCGACATCGACCGGATCGACCGGGTCCGGGGCATGGATATCACGGTCGTCACCACGGCGACCACCGACGACGAGGGCCGGGCGCTCCTGCGAGCGCTGGGCTTCCCCTTCCGGGAGAACTAGACAGATGGCCAAGAAGGCACTGATCGAGAAGTCGAACCGCAAGCCGAAGTTCGCGGTGCGCGGCTACACCCGCTGCCAGCGCTGCGGCCGGTCCCGCTCGGTGTACCGGGTGTTCGGGCTGTGCCGGGTCTGCCTGCGGCAGATGGCGCACCGCGGCGAGCTGCCGGGCATCACCAAGAGCTCCTGGTAGAACCGGAGCTCCTGGTGGACCAGGCGCCACCGGTGGTCTGACCACCGGCATCGCACCACCTCCGAACCACCCCCGCAGTCCACCCGATCGCGGCAGGCCCGAACCCCGGCAGCCAGGGCGCCCAGCCCGGAGCCGATGGGAACCGCCGTGAGAAAGGCGTCAAGCCCATGACGATGACCGACCCGATTGCGGACATGCTCACCCGTGTCCGCAACGCCAGCCGGGCGTACCACGACCGCGTGGTGATGCCCCACAGCAAGATCAAGACTCACATCGCCGAAATCCTCCAGCAGGAGGGCTACATCTCCGGCTGGCACGTCGAGGACGCGACCTTGGCCGGCGGTGTCGGCAGCACGCTGGTCATCGATCTGAAGTACGGCCCGAACCGCGAGCGTTCGATCGCCGGGATCAAGCGCATCAGCAAGCCGGGCCTGCGGGTCTACGCCAAGGCGACGACTCTTCCCAAGGTGCTCGGTGGCCTGGGTGTCGCGATCATCTCGACCTCGTCGGGGCTGCTGACCGACAAGCAGGCGAGCAAGCGGGGCGTGGGCGGAGAAGTCCTCGCCTACGTCTGGTAAGGAGGGCGAGCGATGTCACGGATCGGGCGCCAGCCCATTCCCGTCCCCAGCGGTGTCGACATCACCGTGGAGGGGGCCACCGTCACCGTCAAGGGGCCCAAGGGCACCCTGAGCCACACCGTCGTCGACCCCATCGTGGTCAACAGCGAGGACGGCAAGCTCGTCGTGGTCCGCCCCGACGACGAACGCCGCTCCCGGGCGCTGCACGGCCTGACCCGCACGCTGGTCGCGAACATGGTCACCGGCGTCACTGCCGGGTACTCCAAGACGCTGGAGATCGTCGGCGTCGGGTACCGCGTCCAGGCGAAGGGCTCGGACCTCGAGTTCGCGCTCGGCTACAGCCACCCCGTCCCGGTCAAGGCCCCCGAGGGCATCCGCTTCGAGGTGCAGACCCCGACCCGCTTCGTCGTCCACGGGATCGACAAGCAGCAGGTCGGCGAGGTCTCCGCGAAGATCCGCGGATTGCGCAAGCCCGACCCGTACAAGGGCAAGGGCGTGCGGTACCAGGGCGAGGTCGTCCGCCGCAAGGTCGGGAAGACCGGGAAGTAGGAGATAGATCATGGCAGTGAGCCTTGGCGCCAGCGCGAAGCGACGGACCTCGAAGCTCCGTCGGCACGCCCGCGTGCGCAAGAGGGTGGTGGGCACCCAGTCCCGCCCCCGGCTCGTCGTCACCCGGTCCTCGCGGCACATCTACGCCCAGGTCATCGACGACGCCGCCGGCCACACGCTGGCCTCGGCGTCCACCCTGGACGTGACCCTGCGCGGCGGCGAGGGCGACAAGTCCGCCCTGGCGCGCAAGGTCGGCGAGCTGGTCGCGCAGCGGGCGAAGGCCGCCGGCGTCGACGCCGTCGTGTTCGACCGCGGCGGGCGGACCTACGCCGGGCGGATCGCCGCCCTCGCGGACGCGGCCCGGGAAAGCGGGTTGAGCTTCTGATGACCCGCCGGCACGGATTCCAGGACAGCCAGAACAGGGAGATGTTGTAGATGCCAGGCCAGCAGCGCCGCGGCGGCGGCTCCGGCGGCTCCGACCGTCGGGAACGCCGGGACCGGTCGGGCGGCGGCCCGGCCCAGGAGAAGAACGCCTACGTCGAGCGGGTCGTCGCGATCAACCGCGTGGCCAAGGTCGTCAAGGGCGGTCGCCGGTTCAGCTTCACCGCGCTCGTCGTGGTGGGTGACGCGGACGGGACCGTCGGCGTCGGCTACGGCAAGGCGAAGGAGGTGCCGGCCGCCATCGCCAAGGGTGTCGAGGAGGCCAAGAAGCACTTCTTCAAGGTGCCTCGCATCGGCTCCACGATCCCGCACCCGGTGCAGGGTGAGGAGGCGGCGGGCGTCGTCCTGCTCAAGCCGGCCTCGCCCGGTACCGGTGTCATCGCCGGCGGCCCGGTGCGTGCCGTGCTGGAGTGCGCCGGCGTGCACGACGTGCTGTCGAAGTCGCTCGGCTCGTCGAACCCGATCAACATCGTGCACGCGACGGTGGCCGCCCTGCGCGGCCTCATGCGGCCCGAGGAGATCGCGGCCCGGCGTGGCCTGCCGCTCGAGGACGTCGCCCCGCCGGCCATGCTGCGCGCCCGCGCGGCGGCGGCGGGAGCGGGGGCGAGTGCGTGATGGCGAAGCTGCGCATCACCCAGATCCGTTCGGGCATCGGCGGCACCCACAACCAGCGGGCGACGCTGCGGACCCTCGGTCTGCGCAAGATCAATGCGTCGACCGTCCGTGAGGACCGTCCCGAGGTCCGCGGGATGATCAGGACTGTGACCCACCTTGTCCGGGTCGAGGAGGTGGACTCCTAGCCATGGCCGAACTGACGAAGACCGACGCGGGCGACACCGAGGCGGCGGGGACCGAGCGTGGCCGGGGCCTGAAGGTGCATCACCTGCGCCCGGCCCCCGGGGCGCACCGCAAGAAGATCCGGGTCGGCCGCGGTGAGGGCTCCAAGGGCAAGACGGCCGGGCGCGGCACCAAGGGCTCCAAGGCCCGCAAGCAGGTGCCGGCCCGGTTCGAGGGTGGCCAGATGCCGCTGCACATGCGGCTGCCCAAGCTCAAGGGCTTCAACAACCCAGCCCGCGTCGAGTACCAGGTGGTGAACGTCGCCACCCTCGCGCAGCTGTTCCCCGAGGGCGGCGAGGTCACGAAGGCCGATCTCGTGGCCCGGGGCGCCGTGCGCGCCAAGTCACCGATCAAGGTGCTCGGCACCGGCGACATCGCGGTCGCGCTGCACGTCAGCGCGGACGCGTTCTCGGCCTCCGCGCGTGAGAAGATCGCGGCGGCCGGGGGGAGCGTCACCGAGAGTTAAGACGGCGGACGGGGGTGGCCTTCGGGCCGCCCCCGTCTCGTGCGTCCGCGGACACCCGGGCCGGCGGCCGGTGCGCACCGACACCAGCCAGTCCATCCCGGCTACCGACGCTCACCGGACGTGATGTCCGGACGAGTGGACCGGGTGTCCTGTTACAGTCGCCTAACCGACGTCGGCCACCGGCCGGCATCGGCGCTCCGCACCGGGCAGGATGTCCACTACCCGTCGGTCGCAATCCCAAGCAGGAGGAGCCGTGCTCACCGCCTTCACGCGGGCATTCCGCACTCCTGACCTGCGGAAAAAGCTGCTGTTCACCGTCGGGGTCGTGGTGCTGTTCCGGTTCGGCAGCGTCATGCCCTCGCCCGGGGTCTCGACCCGCGCGGTCAACACCTGCCTGAACGCCGCGAGCGCCAGCAACAGCAACGTCTACTCGCTGATCAACCTGTTCAGCGGCGGCGCACTGCTCCAGCTGTCGATCTTCGCGCTGGGCATCATGCCCTACATCACCTCGAGCATCATCATCCAGCTGCTCGTCGTGGTGATCCCGCGGCTGGAGCAGCTGAAGAAGGAAGGCAGCTCGGGCGAGCAGAAGCTCACCCAGTACACCCGCTACCTGACGATCGCCCTCGGCGTCCTGCAGGCGACCGGGATCGTGGCCCTGGCCCGCAGCGGCCGGCTGTTCCCGAGCTGTACGGCGGCCATCATCCCGGACACGAGCCTGTTCCGGATCACGACGATCGTCGTCACGATGACGGCTGGTACCGCGGTCATCATGTGGATGGGTGAGCTGATCACGGCTCGCGGCGTCGGCAACGGCATGTCCCTGCTGATCTTCACCTCCATCGCGGCCCGGCTGCCCTCGGAGGGCACGAGCATCCTGCAGGTCGCCGGTGGCGTGGTGTTCAGCCTGGTGCTGCTGCTCGGGCTCGCGATCGTGGTGTTCGTGGTGTTCGTGGAGCAGTCGCAGCGGCGGATCCCCGTCCAGTACGCGAAGCGGCTCATCGGCCGGCGGATGTACGGGGGCACCTCCACCTATCTGCCGATCAAGGTGAACCAGGCTGGCATCATCCCGGTCATCTTCGCCTCGTCCCTGCTCCAGCTCCCGCAGCTGGTGGGGCAGGTGTGGAGCAACCAGGGCTTCCAGGACTTCGAACAGCGATATCTCTCCCGCGGTGACCACCCGCTCTACCTGGTCACCTATTTCGCGCTCATCATCTTCTTCACCTACTTCTACGTCGCCATCACCTTCAACCCGACGGAGGTGGCCGACAACATGAAGAAGTACGGCGGATTCATCCCCGGGATCAGACCGGGCAACCCGACGGCGGAGTACCTCAAACACGTCCTGGACCGGATCACGCTGCCAGGCTCCCTGTTCCTGGGAGTGATCACCGTCCTTCCGTTGGCACTGTTGAACCTGACCAAGGACCAGCCGTTCCCGTTCGCGGGCACCTCGGTCCTGATCATGGTGGGGGTTGGGCTGGAGACCGTGAAGCAGATCGAAAGCCAGCTCATGCTCCGCAACTACGAAGGTTTCCTCCGGTAGTGCGAATCGTACTGGTGGGACCGCCCGGTGCCGGAAAGGGTACGCAGGCCGCGTTCATCGCCCAGGCGCGGTCCATCCCCAAGATCTCGACTGGGGACATCTTCCGAGCGAACGTGCGACAGGGAACGGAGCTGGGCGTCAAGGCCAAGACCTTCATGGACGCCGGCGACCTCGTGCCGGACGAGATCACCATCGGCATGGTCCGCAACCGGCTCGCCGAGGACGACGCGGTCAAGGGCTTCCTGCTCGACGGCTTCCCCCGCAACGTCCCGCAGGCCGAGGTTCTCGGCCAGATGCTCGACGGCATGGGGACCCGGCTCGACGTCGTGCTGGAGCTCGTCGTCGACGACGACGAGGTCGTGCGGCGGCTGTCCGGCCGGCGGACGTGCCGCAACTGCGGTCACATCTGGCACCTCGACTTCGACCCGCCGTCGGTCGAGGGTGTGTGCGACCGGTGCGGCGGCGAGCTGTTCCAGCGCGACGACGACCGGTCGGAGACCGTGCGCCACCGGCTGGAGGTCTACGCGGACCAGACGTCCCCGCTGGTGGCCTACTACGCCGAGAAGGGCATCCTGATCGGTATCGACGCCACCGGGCCGGTGGACAACGTCACCGATCGCGCCCTCGACGCGCTGCGCCACTACGGAGACTGACGCCCGAGGGCCCGCCGGCGCCGGGGGCGGAGCCCGGTCACGTCGGTGATCATCCGCGTCGTCGGCGCGGGGGCGGCTAGCATCGGGAAACGGACCAGTACACGGACACAGACCGGGGCGAGAGCGTGGCGCGACGAGAACACGTCCAGATCAAGACGGCGGCGGAGATCGCCAAGATGCGAGTGGCCGGCCTGCTCGTCGCCAAGACGCTGGCCCGCCTGCGCGAAGCGGTCGCCCCCGGCGTCAGCACAGCGGATCTGGACGCCCTCGCCGAGAAGACGATCCGTGCCGACGGTGGCATCCCGTCGTTCAAGGGGTACGCCCAGCCGCCCTATCCGGCGTCGATCTGCAGCTCCGTGAACGACGAGGTGGTCCACGCGATCCCGTCCCGCAAGCGGGTGCTTCGCGAGGGTGACATCATCTCGATCGACTGCGGCGCGATCGTGGACGGCTGGCACGGCGACGCGGCGATCACGGTCCCCGTCGGCGAGGTCGGGCCGGACGTCCTCGCCATGATCGAGACCTGTGAGGGCTCGCTGTGGGCGGGCCTGGCCGCGGCGCAGCTCGGTGGCCGGCTCACCGACATCAGCGCCGCGGTCGAGCGGCACATCAAGCCGCACGACTACGGCATCGTCGACCACTACGGCGGGCACGGCATCGGCACCGAGATGCACCAGCCGCCGCACGTGCTCAACTACGGCCGGCCCGGTCGCGGCATCCGACTGGTCGAGGGCCTCGCGCTCGCCATCGAGCCGATGATCACGATGGGATCGGCGGACACGACGGTGCTGTCCGACGACTGGACCGTCGTTACCCGCGACGGCAGCCTCGCCGCCCACACCGAGCACTCGGTGGCGATCACGCATCGGGGCCCGTGGGTGCTGACCGAGCCGGACGGCGGGGTGGCCCGCCTCGCCGCGCTCGGCGTCGCCTGCGGCCAGCCCGCCGACGCCCCGACCGGCATCGCCTGAGCCTGGTTGGCCCTTGACGACTGGGCCACGTACACTCTTCAGTTGGCGGTCTTCTCACGCCGGTGTGCTCCACCGCGTCGATAGCAGTCCTGTTACGTGGCAGTTGCGGTCGGTGGCAGTGTGGTTGGTCGGTCGGGTCCCCTCAAGGGTGGCCAGGCCGCTGACCTGGGTTGTTCCGGGCTCGTCCCGGACCACTCGACCGGTCGCGGCCGAACCGCCGGCTCAGTCGTCGACGTCAGGACAGCGGAGGACATGCCGAAGAAGGACGGGGCCATCGAGATCGAGGGCCGAGTGGTGGAGCCGCTCCCGAACGCCATGTTCCGGGTGGAGCTCCAGAACGGTCATCGCGTTCTCGCCCACATCAGCGGGAAGATGCGCCAGCACTACATCCGGATCCTGCCGGAGGACCGCGTCGTGGTCGAGCTCTCGCCCTACGACCTGTCCCGTGGTCGCATCGTCTACCGCTACAAGTAGTCGATAACCAGTAGTCGATCACCGCTCGGCGATCGCTACGCTGCATCCATCGCCCTACGTTCACCATCGCCACGCGCGGCCCGCGGCTGCGCAGGAGGTTCGCAACAGCCGTGAAGGTCAAGCCCAGCGTCAAGAAGATCTGTGACAAGTGCAAGGTGATCCGCCGCCACGGGCGTGTCATGGTCATCTGCGACAACCTTCGTCACAAGCAGCGTCAGGGCTGAGGACCTGGCAGGACCCGCACGGCCATACCCGGCCGAGCGGATCCCGGCAGTAGTCCTGCTCCTGACGGGTGCCCCGCACCCGCTCACAAGCCGACGCGCGCGGCCCGCGCGCCGTCGGCGCCGGGCCCGGTGCGAGGATCACCACCACCACGCGATGCCAGACGTCCCGCGAGGGACGTTTCACCCCCGGTCGGAGGCCGGGGCCCGGCCGGCCCGTTCGCCGGCCGGGGCGGCATCGCCCGAGACCTCCGGTCGCAGGAAGGAAACATCGGTTCATGGCACGCCTTTCCGGCGTCGACCTGCCCCGCGAAAAGCGGGTCGAGATCGCTCTGACCTACATCTTCGGGATCGGCCGCAGCCGCTCGCGAGACACCCTCGCCGCCACCGGGATCAACCCGGACACGCGGGTGCGGGATCTCAGCGAGGAGGAGATCGTCCGGCTGCGCGAGTGGATCGACGCGAACTACCGGGTCGAGGGTGACCTCAACCGGGAGATCAAGCAGGACATCCGCCGCAAGATGGAGATCGGCTGCTACCAGGGTCTCCGCCACCGGCGCAACCTGCCCGTCCACGGTCAGCGCACCCACACCAACGCGCGCACCCGCAAGGGCCCGCGCCGTGCCATCGCCGGCAAGAAGAAGGCCGGCAAGAAGTAGTCAGGGTGCCCGGCGGGCCGGCCAGGTCCGCCCGCTGACGACCCCTGATCGACGACCTCGACCTCGCACACGGAGACCACACGCGAAGATGCCTCCCAAGACGCGCGCAGCCGGCGCCAAGAAGGTCCGGCGCAAGGAAAAGAAGAACGTCGCCCACGGGCACGCTCACATCAAGAGCACGTTCAACAACACGATCGTCTCGATCACCGACCCGACCGGGAACGTGATCTCCTGGGCCTCCGCCGGCCACGTCGGCTTCAAGGGCTCCCGCAAGTCGACCCCCTTCGCCGCGCAGATGGCCGCCGAGAACGCGGCGCGCAAGGCGCAGGAGCACGGCATGCGCAAGGTCGACGTGTTCGTGAAGGGCCCGGGCTCCGGCCGGGAGACCGCGATCCGCTCGCTGCAGGCGGCGGGCCTCGAGGTCGGGGCGATCCAGGATGTCACCCCGACCCCGCACAACGGCTGCCGTCCGCCGAAGCGGCGCAGGGTGTGACCATGCGACACGCCGACCCGGTCCGGGTCGCGGCGTCGCGCTCGAGTTCGCGCCAGGAAACGAGAGAGAAGGAATAGATGGCCCGTTACACCGGCGCGGACTGCAAGCGTTGCCGCCGCGAGAAGACGAAGCTGTACCTCAAGGGCAGCAAGTGCGACACCCCGAAGTGCCCGATCGAGATCCGGCCCTACCCGCCGGGCGAGCACGGCCGGGGCCGCACCAAGGACTCCGAGTACCTGCTGCAGAAGCGTGAGAAGCAGAAGTGCGCCCGGATCTACGGCGTGCTCGAGAAGCAGTTCCGCGGCTACTACGACGAGGCGAACCGCCGCGCCGGCAAGACCGGTGACGAGCTGCTGAAGATCCTCGAGTCGCGGCTCGACAACGTCGTCTACCGAGGCGGCTTCGCGCCGTCGCGGGACGCCGCCCGTCAGGCGGTGCGGCACGGCCACGTCCAGGTCAACGGGCGCAAGGTCGACATCCCGAGCTACCGGGTCAGCGAGAACGACATCGTCGAGATCACGCCGAAGGCGCGCGAGCTCACCCCGTTCGTCATCGCCCGGGAGACCGCGGGCCAGGGCCGGGCGGTCCCGGCCTGGATCGAGGCGATCCCGAGCCAGATGCGGATCCTGGTGCACTCGCTGCCGGCCCGGCAGGTGATCGACACGCAGGTCCAGGAGCAGCTGATCGTCGAGCTCTACTCCAAGTAGGTCTCGGCCGAGCGGCCACGGCCGGCCCGCCGCGACCTCGCGGTGGGCCGGTTCCGTCGTCCCGCCAGAGTGTCCCCGCAACGTGCCGCTTTCCGGTGGCGCCCGCGCGGAGGCACACTGGAGGGGCGTACGGGCGTAATCGCACGGACGGGACGGACCGATGTCCCGTCCGCCGGCTCCCCGGCGGGGAGCCAGCACCACACGGCGTCATATGGCGGGCGCCGTGGGCGGAAGGAATCCACCATGCTGATCGCTCAGCGTCCCACCCTCGTCGAGGACCCGATCTCCGAGTTCCGGTCCCGGTTCGTGATCGAGCCGCTGGAGCCTGGTTTCGGCTACACCCTCGGCAACTCGCTGCGCCGGACCCTGCTGTCCTCCATCCCCGGCGCCTCGGTCACCAGCATCCGCGTCGACGGGGTGCTGCACGAGTTCTCCACCGTGCCCGGCGTCAAGGAGGACGTGACCGACCTGATCCTGAACCTCAAGGAACTGGTCGTCAGCTCCGACAA
The DNA here is from genome assembly GCF_059816245.1 of Frankia sp. RB5. Taxonomy (NCBI): domain Bacteria; kingdom Bacillati; phylum Actinomycetota; class Actinomycetes; order Frankiales; family Frankiaceae; genus Frankia; species Frankia sp. RB5. The sequence goes on along the minus strand of NZ_JCBATA010000021.1, from coordinate 33,120 downwards.
CGACGAGCCGACCGTGATGTACCTGCGCAAGCAGGGTCCCGGTGAGGTGACGGCGGCGGACATCGCCCCGCCGGCCGGCGTCGAGGTGCACAGCCCCGAGCTGCGCCTGGCGACCCTCAACGACAAGGGCAAGCTCGAGATCGAGCTGACCGTCGAGCGGGGCCGCGGCTACGTCAGCGCCGCCCAGAACAAGCAGGCCGGCCAGGAGATCGGGCGCATCCCGATCGACTCGATCTACTCGCCCGTGCTCAAGGTGACCTACAAGGTCGAGGCCACCCGCGTCGAGCAGCGCACCGACTTCGACCGGCTCATCGTCGACGTCGAGACGAAGCCGTCGATCTCGCCGCGCGACGCGATGGCCAGCGCCGGCAAGACCCTCGTCGGCCTGTTCGGGCTGGCGCAGGAGCTCAACGCCGAGGCCGAGGGCGTCGACATCGGCCCGTCCGCCGCGGACGCGGCGCTGGCGGCCGACCTCGCCCTGCCGATCGAGGAGATGGACCTGACCGTCCGCTCCTACAACTGCCTCAAGCGCGAGGGCATCCACACGATCGGCGAGCTGGTCTCGCGCAGCGAGGCCGACCTGCTCGACATCCGCAACTTCGGGCAGAAGTCGATCGACGAGGTCAAGACGAAGCTCGGCGCGATGGGTCTGCAGCTCAAGGACTCCCCGCCCGGATTCGACCCGCGCCAGGCCGTCGACACCTACGGCACCGACACCTACAACGCGCCGTTCTCCGACCCGCACGACGACGGCGCGGAGTTCGTCGAGACCGAGCAGTACTGACCAGCACGAGGGCCCCCGCGGGCGACCGCGGGGGCCCTCGACGACCTCCGGTGGCGCACGCCGCCGTCCCTGTGGGCGGGCAGCCTGGCGGGACAGTGAAAGGAACGAGGAGCACTCATCATGCCCACGCCAACCAAGGGCGCCCGGCTCGGCGGCAGCCCCGCACATGAGCGGCTGCTGCTGGCCAACCTCGCCACCGCGCTGTTCGAGCACGGCGGCATCACCACCACCGAGGCGAAGGCGAAGCGGCTGCGGCCCTACGCCGAGCGGCTGGTGACCTTCGCCAAGCGCGGCGACCTGCACGCCCGTCGCCGGGTGATGCGCCAGGTGCGGGACAACTCGGTCGTGCACACGCTGTTCACCGAGATCGGCCCGCGGTACGCCAACCGCAGCGGTGGCTACACCCGGATCATCAAGCTCGGCAACCGCAAGGGCGACAACGCGCCGCTGGCCCGCATCGAGCTCGTCGAGGCGCTGACCGTCGGCCAGCAGGCCGTCGGCGAGGCCGAGCGGGCGCGCGGCACCCGCTTCCAGGAGCGGCGCACCCCGACCGGTGCCACCGCCGAGGCCGCGGAGGACCTGGCCAAGGAGTCCCCGACCGCCGCCGCCGTGGCCGCGCAGGCCGCCGAGGCCGCGGAGGACCTGGCCAAGGAGTCCCCGACCGCCGCCGCCGTGGCCGCGCAGGCCGCCGAGGCCGAGGCCGGGACCACGCGGGCCGCGGCCACCGAGCCCGAGGTGGCGACCGGGGCGGACGCGCCCGCGACCGACGAGCAGGGCTCGGGCGGCGCGAGCTCCTGACCCGCTCGGCGGGGAAACACCCGCCGACGAGTAGATCGCTGAAGGCCCGCCGCCCCATGATGGGCGGCGGGCCTTCGACGTTGCTGATCCCGGCCTCGACCCGCCGGGCCGCGTGGCCGTTGCGTCCACGGGATCCCTGTCCCATCGCCCGGGGGAGATGCAGATGTCCGACGATGTGCGAGCCCGCCCGGACCCACCCCGCGCCCTGCCCGCGGTGGCGGGCACCGCCGGGGCGCTGGTGCGGCTGCGGCTGGACATCGCCTACGACGGCACCCCGTTCGCCGGCTGGGCCCGCCAGCCGGGCCGGCGGACCGTGCAGGGCGATGTGGAGGACGCGCTCATCCGGGTGGCCCGGCTCTCGGCGGTCCGACTGACGGTGGCCGGGCGCACCGACTCCGGTGTGCACGCCGTCGGACAGGTGGCGCACGTCGACCTGCCGGCCGAGGTTCCGCTCGGCGGGCTGGCGCGGCGGCTCAACGGCGTGCTCGACCGGTCGATCCGGGTCACCGGCCTCGCTCCGGCGCCGGCCGGGTTCGACGCCCGCTTCTCCGCGCTGTCCCGCCGGTACGCCTACCGGATCACCGACGCCGCCCACGGGGCCGAGCCGCTGCGCCGCTACGACACCCTGGCCTGGCCCCGGCCGCTCGACGTCGGCGCGATGGCGGCGGCGGCGCTGTTGCTGGTCGGCGAGCATGACTTCGCGGCCTTCTGCCGGCGCCGGGAGGGCGCGACGACCGTGCGGACGCTGCTGCGCCTGGACGTGTCCCGCCGCCGCCCGGACGGCGTGGTGGTGGCCGACGTCGAGGCCGACGCCTTCTGCCACTCGATGGTGCGCGCCCTCGTCGGCGGACTGCTGGCGGTCGGCGACGGGCGCCGGCCCGTCGGCTGGCCGGTGGCGGTGCTGCGCCGCGGGGTGCGGGACCCGGCGGTCACGGTCGCCCCGGCACACGGGCTCACGTTGATGGAGGTGCGCTACCCGCCGGACGCGGAGCTCGCCGCCCGGGCCGAGGTGACCCGGGCCGTACGCGTCCCCACCACCCCTTCCGGCTGATCCGTCCGGGCCGTCAGCGGCGTGGGCCGTGGCCGAGGACGGCGCGGTCGCCGATCGGCTCGGTGGCGAGGACCGCCAGGTCGTTCTGCGCGTTGCGCAGCGGCGTGTCGGCGGCCGCGCCCTGCGTGCCGTCGACGTAGGCCACCTGGGTGTAGATGAGGTAGTGGCCGCGGCTGATCGCGCCGCGCCAGGAGTTGTTCCCACCCGGCCCGGTGATCTGGGCGCCGGTCAGGGCGCCCGCCGGAATCGGCAGCGGCATGATGCCGCCGCGCCCCTGGTTGAGCACCTGCGCACCCTGGGTGGCCGTCGTGCTGGTGTCGAGGTTGAAGACGGTGGCGCCGACGAGCACCTGGCGCTCCCCCTGGCGCGGGTTGGTGAGGAACAGCGAGCGCACCACCTGCCGGCAGTGCGCCGCGGTGAACTGGGCCGCCAGATCGCCGGTCAGTTGTGGGCAGCCGGAGTCGAGCCGCTGCGCGATGCGGCGATAGCCGCGCGCGTTGACGTCGACGGACGCCTCGGGAAAGAACTCGTTCGCGACGATCGGATCGGAGTCCGTGGTCACGCTGTCGAGGAAGTTCGGCGGAATCTGCGGCAGGGCCGCCGACGCGACCGGAGCGGGCGCCTGCCCCCCGTCGCCGCCTCCGCCTCCGCCCCGCAGCGCGACCACGGCCACGGCCGCGATGAGCAGCAGGACGGCACCGGCGACGACGACGAGCATCCGCCGCGGCCGCCGGGCGCGATCGCCGGACCGCCCGTCCTCGTGGTCCCCCTCGCCACTCCCGCCGCCACCGCCTCGCGGGGCGCCGTCGTCGAAGGCTCCACCGTCATAGGCCCCACCGTCAGAGGCCCCACCGCCGAAGCGGCCATCCTTGCCGTAGCCGTCGTCGTCGAACCCGTCGTCGTCGAACCTGTCGTCGAACGGATCGTCGGTGCCGTCGTCCGGGGCAGTCTTCGCGCCGCGGCCGGTGGGCAGGGCGTCGAGGTCCGGGTCGTCGAATCCGTCGCCGCCGAAACCGCGTACCCGAGGTAGTGGAGTGATGTCGCCGGGGCCGCCGGGTTCACCCGACCAGCCGCGCAGGCGCCAGCCCTCGCCGGGCCGCGTCGGCCCGACCGGGTCGGGGCCGGTCGGCGGGTCGCCGTCGGCCATGCGTGAGGCCGGGCGCTCGTACCGGCCGGGCCATCCCGGGCCGGTCGCCGCCGCGGCGCGACCCGGGCCGGTGGGCGTGTGGCCAGGGCCGGTCGGCATCGCCGAGGTGACGGGCAGGGGGGAGGTGGTCGGCGAGGCCACAGGCGCCGTGAACGCCCCGGTTGACCCGGGCGACGCCGGCCCGGACGGCCGCGGCGAACCCGGAGCGACCGGCGAACCCGCCGCGACCGGCTGGTCATCCGTGCCGGGCGGAACAGCCGACGACCCGCCGGCTGCCAGGGCCGCGCCGGGCCGCGGGGCGGGGTCGTCGCCGTCGTCCGGGGTGAGGTGGTCGAAGGAGAACGAGTAGGTCCGCGGGCCACCGAACAGCGGGTCGTCGGCGGGTGGCGTCCAGCCCTCGTAGGTGACGTGGCGGCCGCGCAGGTCGAGACCCGACGTCAGCGGGCCGCTGCGGGTGGCGGGGCTCGGCGTGTCGTCCGCGGGACCGCCGGACCCCGCGGGCTCCTCGTGTCCCCCGCCATCCAATTCAGTCATCTCGGTCAGAATAGCCAGCGCAGCTGGCTTGGCCAGTCCATCTGGGTGTCCTGGCGGTGGGGAGTCCGCCGCGCGCCGGGGGGAGTGCGCGCTGGTTACACTCAAGGTGGCGAGGTTCCGGAATGCCCGGCCAGGCGCTCCGCGCGTGGTGCGCGGTAGCCGGTCGGCGGTCAGCCTCCATCGCCTGGTAACCTCAAAGACTGCTGCGCGTGACACGTTCCGTCTGCGCGCTCCACATTCTTGACGCGCCCAGCTCGCCGGCTACTCGGGAGCCGCCGGGCAGGCCGTCCGAACGAGAAGGCAGACCTGTGCGCACGTACCAGCCCAAGCCCGCGGACGTTCAGCGCGTGTGGCACGTCATTGATGCCACCGACGTGGTGCTCGGTCGGCTGGCGACCCAGGCCGCCAACCTGCTCCGGGGCAAGCACAAGGCGTACTACGCGCCCCACATCGACACCGGCGACTTCGTCGTCGTGATCAACGCCGGCAAGGTGGCGCTCAGCGGCAACAAGCGCGAGCAGGCGCAGTACCACCGCCACTCGGGCTTCCCAGGCGGTCTGCGCAGCACCTCCTACGGGGAGCTGCTCGACACGCGCCCGCAGGTCATCGTCGAGAAGGCGATCAAGGGCATGCTGCCGAAGAACAAGCTCGGCCGCGCCCAGGGCACCAAGCTGAAGGTCTACGCGGGTCCGACCCACCCGCACCAGGCCCAGCAGCCCACCCCGTTCGAGATCATCCAGGTCGCGCAGTAACCGCGGACCTCCTCCGGCCGGCCGGCGGGCAGCGCCCGCGGGACCGGCTTTGGGAACCACGCATCAACCGAGGAAGGAACGCGACGTGGCTGTCGTGACCGACGTACAGGGCAACCCCCGCGCCACCGGGCGGCGCAAGGAGGCGGTCGTCCGGGTTCGGCTGCTCCCGGGCACGGGGCAGTGGACGCTCAACGGGCGCTCCCTTGAGGAGTACTTCCCGAACAAGGTGCACCAGCAGCTCGTCAACGAGCCGCTGAAGGCGCTGGACCGGGCCGAGTCGTATGACATCGTCGCCCGGCTGCACGGCGGCGGCGTGTCCGGCCAGGCCGGCGCGCTGCGACTCGCCCTCGCCCGCGCGCTGACGCTGGCGGAGGAGGAGTCCCGGCCTACTCTGAAGAAGGCCGGCTTCCTGACCCGTGACGCCCGGGTCAAGGAGCGCAAGAAGTACGGCCTGAAGAAGGCCCGTAAGGCTCCGCAGTACAGCAAGCGTTGATCCCGCGTCCCCGTCCCATGCGCGTCCCGAGAGGGACGCGCGGGGCGGGGACGGACAGCGCCGTCGGCGCGTGCCCGGGTCTCCGCCTGCCACTTCGACACCATGGGAGACCTCAGTGACGAGGCTCTTCGGCACCGACGGGGTTCGGGGCGTTGCCAATGTCGACCTGACCGCGGAGCAGGCGCTCTCGCTCGCCTCCGCGGCCGCGGAGCTGCTCGGCGGGCCCGGCCGGGCCGCCGGATCGGGTGAGCGGCGGCCGCTCGTCGTGGTCGGGCGGGACACCCGGCCGTCCGGCGAGTTCCTGGAGGCGGCGGTCGTCGCGGGACTCGCGGCCTCGGGTGCCGACGTCGCGCGGATCGGGGTGGCACCGACACCGGCCGTCGCCCACGCGGTGGCCAGCAGCGGGGCCACGTTCGGCGTGATGCTGTCCGCCAGCCACAACCCGATGCCCGACAACGGCATCAAGCTGTTCGCCGCCGGCGGCCTGAAGCTCCCCGACGACGTCGAGGACGCCATCGAGCGGCGGATGGCGCAGCCCCCGGGCCATCGGCCGGTCGGCCGGCAGGTCGGGCGGGTCCGGGACGAACCCGGCCTCGTCGACGCCTACGCCCACCATCTGCTCGCCGCGCTGCCCGGGCGCCTCGACGGCCTGCGGGTCGTCGTCGACTGCGCCCAGGGCGCGGCCTCGGCGCTCGCGCCCCGCGTGCTGCGCGCCGCCGGCGCCGACGTCATCGCCCTGCACGCCGACGGCGACGGCAACGCGATCAACGACGGCAGCGGGGCCACCCATCTGGACAGCCTGCGGGCCGCCGTGCTGGCGCAGGGCGCCGATGTCGGCATCGCGCACGACGGTGACGCGGACCGCTGCCTCGCCGTCGACGCGAGCGGGGAGGTCGTCGACGGCGACCAGATCCTGGCCGTCTGCGCCCTCGCCCTGGCCGAGCGCGGCGAACTGGCCCACGACACCGTCGTCGTCACCGTCATGTCGAACCTGGGCTTCCACCACGCGATGCGCGAGGCCGGCATCACCGTCGTCTCCACGCCGGTCGGCGACCGGTACGTGCTGGAGGCGATGCGGGCCGGCGGCTACGTGCTCGGCGGTGAGCAGAGCGGGCACGTGGTCTTCCTCGATCACGCCACCACCGGCGACGGCCTGCTGACCGCACTGCGGCTGCTCGGCCGGGTCGCCGAGACCGGCCAGCCCCTCGGCGAGCTCGCCAAGGCGATGACGCGCCTGCCGCAGGTGCTCGTCAACGTCCGCGGGGTGGACCGCACCCGGGTGGGGGCCTCACCCGAGCTGCACGCCGCCGTCGCCGCGGCCGAGGCGGAGCTCGGTGACGCCGGCCGGGTGCTGCTGCGGCCCAGCGGGACCGAGCCGCTGGTACGGGTCATGGTGGAGGCGGAGACCGACGCCGTCGCCCGGGAGACCGCGCAGCGCCTCGCCGCCGCGGTGCGCGGCGCGCTGCCCGCGGTGGGCTGAGCGAGACCATCCGCGCCCCGCGGGCCACACGAGGACAACTCGTCGTGGGTTCGCACCGGGTGTTTCGGTGTGCCATCCGCAACCTGCGTACGCTGAGCGCATGTGCGGGATCATCGGGTACGTCGGTGACCAGTCGGCCCTGGATGTCGCTCTCGGCGGCCTGAGGCGGCTGGAGTACCGCGGCTACGACTCGTCCGGTGTCGCCGTCGTCGGAGCCGGCGCGCTGCGCACGGTCCGCCGGGCCGGCAAGCTCGCGAACCTCGAGAAGCTGCTGTCCGAGGGCCCGGAACGCGACCCGATGCCCGGGACGACCGGGATGGGGCACACCCGGTGGGCCACCCACGGCGGTCCCACCGACCAGAACGCCCATCCCCACACCGACTGCACCGGCGCGATCGCCGTCATCCACAACGGCATCATCGAGAACTTCGCCGCGCTGCGCGCCGAGCTGGAGGGCATCGGCCACGAGCTGACCAGCGAGACCGACACCGAGGTCGTCGCGCACCTGCTGGAGGTCGAGCTCGGCAACGCCGCGGCGGCGCAGGCCGGCGCGGTGCCCGAGGATGTCGCGCCGGGCGGGCCCGCGGCGTCCGGAGCCGCCGGCGTGCCCGTCGCGCAGCATCCGCTCACCGCCGCGCTGCGGCGGGTCTGCCGCCGGCTGGAGGGCGCCTTCACCCTGGTCGTGCTGCACCGTGACTTCCCCGAGGTCGTCCTCGGCGCCCGGCGCAACAGCCCGCTGGTCGTCGGGATCGGCCAGGGTGAGACGTTCCTCGCGAGCGACGTGTCGGCGTTCATCGCGCACACCCGCGAGGCGATGGAGATCGGGCAGGACCAGATCGTCGAGGCCCGGCGCGACGGCGTCACGGTGACCGACTTCGCCGGCGAGATCGTCGAGGGTCGTCGCTATCACGTCGACTGGGACGCGAGCGCCGCCGAGAAGGGCGGCTACCCGTACTTCATGCTCAAGGAGATCAACGAGCAGCCCACCGCGCTGGCCGACACGCTGCGCGGCCGGCTGTCCGCCGACGGGGCGATCGTGCTCGACGAGGAGCGGCTGTCCGCCCAGGACTTCCGCGACGTCGACAAGGTCTTCATCGTCGCCTGCGGCACCGCCTACCACGCCGGGCTCATCGCGAAGTACGCCGTCGAGCACTGGACGAGGCTGCCCTGCGAGGTCGAGATGGCGTCGGAGTTCCGCTACCGCGACCCGGTGCTCGACCGGTCCACTCTCGTCATTGCGATCAGCCAGAGCGGGGAGACCCTCGACACGCTGATGGCGGTCAAGCACGCCCGCGAGCAGAAGGCCCGGGTGCTGGCGATCTGCAACACCAACGGGTCGACGATCCCGCGCGAGTCCGACGCGGTGCTCTACACCCGCTGCGGGCCCGAGGTGGGTGTCGCCTCGACCAAGACGTTCCTCGGGCAGGTCGCCGCCTGCCTGCTCGTCGGGCTGTACCTGGCGCAGGTGCGCGGGGTGCTCTACGGCGACGAGGTGGCGGCCTACGTCGAGCGGCTGCAGCGGATGCCCGACCTGGTGGGCCGCACGCTGCACCGGCTCGAGCCGATCCGAGAGCTGGCCCGTGGCCTCGCCGACGCGAAGGCGGTGCTCTTCCTCGGCCGGCACGTGGGCTACCCGGTGGCGTTGGAGGGCGCGCTCAAGCTCAAGGAGCTCGCCTACATGCATGCCGAGGGCTTCCCGGCGGGCGAGCTCAAGCATGGGCCGATCGCGCTCATCGAGCCCGGGCTGCCGGTGATCGTCGTCGTGCCCTCGCCGCGGGGGCGGGCGCACCTGCACGGCAAGGTCGTCTCGAACATCCAGGAGGTCCGGGCCCGCGGCGCACGGACGATCGTGATCGCCGAGGACGGCGACGTCGCGGTCGAGCCCTACGCCGACCATCTGATCCGGGTGCCGGCGACGTCGTCGCTGTTCGCGCCGCTGGTGACCACACTGCCGCTGCAGGTGTTCGCCTGTGAGCTCGCGCTCGCCCGCGGCCTGGACGTCGACCAGCCCCGCAACCTCGCCAAGTCCGTCACCGTCGAGTAGCGGGGAGCGGCAGGCAGGCCAGGACGGCCGCGGGCCCGCGGCCTCGGTGACGCCGCCGAGCCTCGACGGTGGCCGCGGTGACACCCGCCACCGTCTCGCCGCTCTCGCCCCGCCCACCGGTCGCGGCTGTCGGCGGCCAGGGACGGCTGCCGGTGGCTGTCGCTCAGGCGGAGGGGGCGGCGCCGTGCTGGCGGCCGTGCCAGGCGACCGTCGCCTCCCACAGCGCGTCGGCGACGGCCTCGTGCTCGTCCGCGGCGTCGAGCAGGGTCTCGACCAGCTCGGCGCGGGGCACCCGGCTGAGGAAGACGCGCATCGCCGCGTGCACCGGGTCGTCGGCGAACAGGGAGCCCTCGACGACGATGCCCTCGCCGTCCTCGTCCCCGTCGTCCTCGGCGAGGCCGGCGGAGCCCGTGGCGACCAGTGCGAGGGCGACGGCGTGCCGGCAGAAGGCGCCCGCGGAGCCCTCGGCGCAGGTACAGCCGGTCCGCGGCTCCTCGTCGGTCGCCTCCAGCCTGACCTCGTGCGGCCCGTCGTCGTCGACGGTGCCGGAGGCGTTGGTGGGTCGGATGCGCAGCTGATCGACCCGGCCGAGCAGTGCCAGGTTCACCCCTTCGAGGAACACGTCCGTGCCCGCGCGCTGCGCGCAGGCACGCTCCTCGAAGGCTGCTTCGAGCGGGGTGACGGCGTCCCCCTCGTGCCCGTTCTCCCCGGACACAGAAATGATCACCGGCCAATCCTACGGAATCGGCGCGCGAACAGTACTGCTCAGGCGTCCGACATCGTCCTGACTGGGTTGCCTGACGTACGCTCGCGATATATCGTGAACGTACGTCAGGGGGTCGGGATGACTCCCGTTGTCAATCTGTAGCTCCCCGGCCGCCACACAGGCGAGGCGGGAGCGACACCCCTCAGTACCGAAAGGAATGATCATTATGACGTCGCAGGCGATTCCGGGCCCCTGGGGCCGCGGAGAGTGGGGCCCGCTCGATCCGGCCCGGTTGGCGCGGTTCTTCGAGGCCGCGGCCGGCTGGATGGAGCGTGAGGGCCTCACCGGCGAGGAGCGCTGTGGGCCGGGCCGTGGATGGACCAGTCGGGCCACCCGTGGCGAGTCCGGCGGGCGGCACGAGCACGGTGGCCGGCACGAGCATGGTGGCCGCGGCGGTCGCGGCGAGCCCGGTGGTCGCGCCGAGGGCCGCGGCCGCGGGCGCCGCGGCGGACCCGGCTGGCCGTTCGGCGGATTCCCCGGTCCGGGCTTCGGCGCCGGTTTCGGCCCGGGTTTCGGCGGCCCGGGTTTCGGCCGGGGGCCACGGGTGGGGCGAGGTGACGTCCGGGAGGCGTTGCTGGCCCTGCTGGCGGAGGAGCCGATGCACGGCTACCAGATGATCCGTGAGCTGGCCGAGCGCAGCGGCGGCACCTGGCGGCCGAGCCCCGGCTCGGTCTACCCGGTGCTGTCGATGCTGGCCGACGAGGGCCTCGTGCGGGCCGAGGAGGCCGACGGCAGGCGGGTCTTCCACCTCACGGACGCCGGGCGCGCGCACGTCGAGTCCCGCGCCGGTCAGCGCAGGCCGTGGGAGACGGCGGCGGACAGCGCCGACGACGACATGGCGAGCCTGCGCTCGCTGGCCTTCGCGGTCGGCGCCGCGATCGTCCAGGTCGCCCAGGCAGGCGACGAGGCGCAGCTCGCGGCGGCCCGCGGGCTGCTCGCGGAGACCCGCCGGGGTCTTTACCGGATCCTCGCCGACGACGGCGAGGATGATGCGGCCGGTACCGGCTCTTCCGGTGACGAGCCGGGCGCCGCGGGCGGCAAGGACGGCGACCGGGGCGGCGTGGAGGGCACCGAGGGAGACGATGGGCCGACCGGCACGCAGGACCCGACGGACCCCTTCACCAAGTCCTGACCGAGGCAGGCGCCGGGCCGGGCCGTCCGGTGCGCGCCGAACCACGGCCATACCGCGCCGCCGGCCGCGTACGCACGCCACCACCGCGCCGCGCGGTGGTCAGCGCGGCGCACCGGCCCCGCATCGTGCCGTCCCCGGCATCCGGGCGTCGGGGCGCGGCCCGGTGTGGGAACCTTGGCCGATGGCGGTGGTGGGCATCGGCGTCGACGTCGTGGACGTCGATCGTTTCGCCGCGACGCTGTCCCGGACGCCGGGCATCGCCATGCGGCTGTTCACCCCCGCCGAGCGCGCGCTGACCCGGCCGGAGCGGCTCGCCGCCCGGTTCGCGGCGAAGGAGGCCGTGGCCAAGGCGCTCGGCGTGCCCCCCGGCCTGGAATGGCATGACGCCGAGGTGATGATCGCCCCCGGCGGCCGCCCGCAGCTGCGGGTCGGCCGGACCGTCGCCGCGGCGGCGACCCGCCTCGGCATCGCGTCCTGGCATCTCTCTCTCACCCACGACGGCGGCGTCGCCATCGCCATGGTCGTCGCCGAGAGCTGAGCGCGCGGCGGGCGCCGCGCGGTGGGCGACGCGCGGGCCCACGCCGGTGGAGCATGGCGGCATGCCGAACGCGCACACGGTCGATCAGGTCCGCGCCGCCGAGGCGCCGCTGCTCGCCGGCCCGCCCCCAGGGATCCTCATGCAACGGGCGGTGTCCGGGCTGGTCGCGTATGTCGCGCGCCGCCTCGGCCGGGTCCACGGCGCGCGGATCGTCGTCCTCGCCGGCGGCGGGGACAACGGCGGCGACGCGCTGTGGGCGGGCGCCCGCCTGGCCGCCCGCGGAGCCCGGGTCGACGCGCTCGCGCCAGGCCGTACCCATCCCGAGGGCAGCGCCGCGCTGCTGGCGGCTGGCGGCCGGCTGCATGGCCCCGACCCGGCGCCCGCCGACGAGGTCGCCCGCGCCCTGGTCGGCGAGGCCGACCTGGTGCTCGACGGCCTGCTCGGGATCGGCGGGCGCGGCGGCCTGCGCCCGGCCCACGCCCGGCTCGCCGCGTTCGCCCCGCCGCGGCGCACGGTCGCGGTCGACGTCCCCAGCGGTGTCGACGCGGACACCGGCGAGGTGGCCGGAGAGGCGGTGCGGGCCAGTGCCACCGTCACCTTCGGCACCCACAAGCGTGGCCTGTGGCTGATGCCCGGGGCGGCCCACACCGGTCCGGTCGAACTCGTCGACATCGGGCTGGTGCTGCCCGAACCCGACCTGCGTGCGCTCGACGACGCCGACGTCGCCGCGCTGCTGCCCGTGCCGGGCGCCGCGTCGTCGAAGTACCGGCGAGGCGTGCTCGGCCTCGTCGCGGGCAGCGACGCCTACCCGGGCGCCGCCGTGCTGGCCGTGGGCGGGGCACTGCGCGGCGGCGCCGGATACCTGCGGGTCATCACCGAGGGCCGGCTCGGCGCGGCGCCCGGCGACCCGCACAGCCGGGCCGCCGACCTCGTCCTGCGGGCACACCCCGAGGCGGTGGTCACCCCGATCGCGCCCGGTGACGGCACGGCGATGCTGGCCGCCGGGCGGGTGCAGGCCTGGGCGATCGGGCCGGGCCTGGCCCCCGGACCGCCGGTCCGCGACCTGCTCGCCACGCTGCTCGGTGCCGACGAGCCGGTCGTCGTCGACGCGGGGGCCCTCGATCCGCTGGGCGAGCTGCTCGGCGCCGATCCCGCGGTGCTGCGCGGACGATCGGCGCCGGTGCTGGTCACCCCGCATGAGGGCGAGTTCGCCCGGCTGACCCGGCTCGCGCTCGGCTGGGATCCGCGGACCACCGACACCGAGCTGGCCCGCGACCGGCTCGGCACCGTGCGCCGCGCGGCCGCCGCGACCGGCGCGACCGTGCTGCTCAAGGGCGCCCGGACGCTGGTCGTCGACCCGGCCGGCGCGGCCTGGGCGAACCTGACCGGTTCTGCCTGGCTCGGCAGCGCCGGCACCGGCGACGTGCTCACCGGCCTGATCGGCTCGCTGCTCGCCGCCGGTGTGCCCGCGACCCTGGCCGGGGCGGTCGGCGCCCACCTGCACGGCCGGGCGGCCGAGCGGGCCGCGCTGCCGCTCGCCGCGAGCGATCTGCCGGACCTGCTGCCGCGGGTCGTCACCGAGCTGCTGGACGGCGAGACAGCGCCGAAGCCCGGTCACTGCCGGTAGCGTTGGGCGGGTGAGCGACGAGGGGACCGCAGGGGCCGGCACGCCGGTCGGAGCCGAGACCCGCACCTACGCGGCCATCGACCTGGATGCCGTGCGCACGTCGGTGGCCGCCCTGGCCCGGCGCGCCGGTGACGCGGCGACGATGGCCGTCGTCAAGGCGGACGGATATGGCCATGGCATGCTCCCGTGCGCCCGGGCGGCCCTGGACGCCGGCGCGAGCTGGCTGGGCACGGCCTTCCTGGAGGAGGCGCTGGCCCTGCGCGCCGCCGGGATCACCGCGCCGGTGCTGTGCTGGCTCAGCGTGCCGGGGGAGCGGTTCGCCGCGGCGATCGACGCCGGCATCGACCTGTCCGCCTCGGCGCCGTGGGCGCTGGCGGAGATCGCGGCGGCGGCGCGGGCGGTCGGCCGCCCCGCCCGGGTGCACCTGAAGGCGGACACCGGCCTCGGCCGGGCCGGGGCGACGCCGGCGGACTGGCCCGCGATGTGCGACGAGGCGGCGGCGCTGCAGGCCGAGGGTGTGATCGAGGCGTTCGGCGTGTGGAGCCACCTGGCGTTCGCCGACGCGCCGGGCCATCCGACCGTGCAGGCACAGATCGGGGTGTTCCGCGACGCCGTCGACATCGCCGAGAAGGCGGGGCTCGCGCCGACCGTGCGGCACCTGGCCAATTCGGCCGCCACCCTGGTCAGCCCGGAGGCGCATTTCGACCTGGTCCGTCCTGGGGTGTCCGTCTACGGGCTCTCGCCCGGCCCGGAGGTCGGCCCGCCGGCGCGGTTCGGGCTGCGGCCGGCGATGACGCTGGTCAGCCATGCGGCGCTGGTCAAGCGGGTGCCAGCGGGCACCGGCGTCTCCTACGCCCACCGCTACACCACCACGCGGGAGTCGACGCTCGCACTGGTGCCGCTCGGCTACGCAGACGGCGTGCCCCGGGCGGCGACGAATGTCGGCGAGGTGCTGTTCGCCGGCCGGCGGCGGCGGATCGCCGGCACGGTCTGCATGGACCAGTTCGTCCTGGACATCGGGGACGACGCGGCGCGCGCCGGCGACGAGGTCGTGCTGTTCGGCCCGGGCGGGCGCGGCGAGCCCACCGCGGACGACTGGGCCGCCGCGCTCGGCACGATCAACTACGAGATCGTCACCCGGATCGGCGCCCGCGTGCCGCGCGTCTACCGCTAGCCCCAGCCGCGGTCACGGGACATCGGCCGCGGCGGGCTGCGGGCCGCCGGGCTGGCGGTGGTCCCGCGGATCAGCCGCAGCCGCCGGAGGAGCAGCCGCCGCCGGTGGGCGCGCTGCCGCCGAAGGCGCCGCGCTCCAGGCGCCGGCGCACGGGCTGGGACGCGGCCAGCGCCGCCTCCCGCTCGGCATCCTCGATGCGCGCACGGGTGGTGAGGGTCAACATCACCGGCCCGGCGGACGCCGGGGCGGGGGCCGCGGGCCCACCGGCGATGTCGAGCCCGCCGGACGTCGCGGCGCCCCCGGCCGCGCTGGGCCCGCCAGCGACGGCAGACCCGCTCGCCACGTCGGAGCCGCCGATGACGTCGGGTTCATCGTCGATGCCGGGATCGTCGGTCATGCCGGGACCGTCGGCCATGCCGAGGGCGGCCGCACGGGCCGGGCCGGTCAGACCGCGGCCCGGGTTCGGCGCCACATCCCCACTCCTGCGCCGCGACAGCAGCTTCATGATTCGCGCCTCCGTGAGGACCATCGAGGGACCTGGTCAGTTGCCTCCACGGTAGAGGACGACGTCCCGAACGGCCCGGCGTGCTGGCACCGATGTGACCGACCCGGGTGGCGGCTAGAATCAGACCGGAGTCGCGACTGGCGCACAGAGGTGGAACTGACCACCGGGGAGCGATGATCGGATCGGTGCCGCGCGTCTGGGTGCCTCCGGCCGAACGTGACGTGCCGGAGGTCAGTGTGCACAATCCGCCCCTTCCCGAACTCGCCGTCGCCGACCCGGAGCTCGCCGGTCTCGTCGAGGCCGAGGCCGCCCGCCAGCACGCGTCGATCAGGCTGATCGCCTCGGAGAACTACGTCTCCACCGCCGTGCTCGAGGCGTCCGGCTCAGTGCTGACCAACAAGTACTCCGAGGGCTACGTCGGCCGCCGTTACTACGAGGGCCAGCAGGTCGTCGACCCGATCGAGACGTTGGCGGTGGACCGGGCGAAGGCGCTGTTCGGCGTCGAGCACGCCAACGTCCAGCCCTACTCCGGCTCGCCGGCGAACCTGGCCGTCTACCTGGCCTTCGCCCAGCCGGGGGACACGGTGATGGGCCTGTCGCTGCCGATGGGCGGCCATCTCACCCACGGCTGGAGCGTCTCGGCGACCGGGAAGTGGTTTCGCAGCGTGCGCTACGGCCTGCGGGCCGAGACTGGTCGAATCGACCTGGACGAGGTGCGTGACCTGGCCCTCGCCGAGCGTCCGAAGATCATTTTTTGTGGTGGGACGGCCATCCCGCGGACGATCGACTACCCGGCGTTCGCGGAGATCGCCCGGGAGGTCGGCGCGGTGCTCGTCGCGGACATCGCGCACATCGCCGGCCTGATCGCGGGCGGCGCGCACCCGTCCCCGGTCGGGCACGCCCCGGTGATCACGACCACCACGCACAAGACGCTGCGCGGCCCGCGCGGCGCGATGATCCTCGCCGACGCGGAGCACGCCACCGCGGTGGACAAGGCGGTCTTCCCCGGCCTGCAGGGCGGCCCGCACAACCACACCACCGCGGCGATCGCCGTGGCCCTGCGGGAGGCGTCGACGCCGGCGTTCCGCGACTACGCCCACGGCGTCGTCGCCAACGCCCGCGCCCTGGCCGAGGCGCTCGTCGAGCGGGGCTTCGACCTCGTCACCGGCGGCACCGACAACCACCTCATCCTCATCGACCTGACCAGCAAGGACATCGCCGGCAAGCCCGCGGCGAAGGCGCTCGACGCGGCCGGGATCGAGCTGAACCACAACGCCGTGCCGTTCGACAGGCGCAAGCCGTTCGACCCGTCCGGCATCCGGCTCGGCACCGCCGCCATCACCACCCGCGGGCTGACGACCGCCCACATGCCGCTGATCGCCGGCTGGATCGACGATGTGGTCAAGGCGGCCGGCGCGAACGACCAGGCCGTCATCAGCCGGGTCCGCGGGCAGGTCACCGAGCTGATCACCTCCTTCCCGATGCCCGGCTTCGCCTGATCCACCCCGTCCGACCCGCTCCCGTCCGCCTGCTCCGGCCGTCCCGGCGGTGCATCATCAGACCAGGGCAGTCCGGACGAGCCGGGCATGGCCGATGCGGACGGAGGCGGCGATGGTGCGGGCGGTCGGCGCGATCGTGGGATCCCGGGCGGGGCGGGCCGTCACGGGCTCGGTCGGGGTGGTCGGCGCGGCGCTCGCCGCCGGGCTCGTCGCCGAGCGGCGGGCGATCCGCCGCCGCCGCGACCAGCCGGACGTCGCGCCGGCGGCGCGGGTGGGGCCGATCGGCGGGCGGCCCACCACGGTGATCGCCGCCGACGGGGTGCCGCTGTTCGTCGAGGAGACCGGGCCGGCCGACGCACCGCTCACGTTCGTCTTCGTGCACGGATTCTGCGTGCGCTCCGACTGCTGGGTCCTGCAGCGGCGGGAGCTGGCCGACCTCGGCCGGATGGTCTTCTTCGACCAGCGGGCGCACGGCCGCTCCGGCCCGTCCGAGGCCGGCCGCTGCACGATCGACGTGCTCGCCGACGACCTGTACCGGGTGCTGTGCGAGCGGGTGCCCAGCGGCCCGGTGATCCTCGTCGGCCACTCGATGGGCGGCATGTCGGTGCTGGGTCTCGCCGACGCCCATCCGGAGCTGTTCGGCGACCGGATCATCGGGGTGGGGCTGCTGTCGACCAGCGCCTCGGAGCTCGCCCGGGCGGCGCTGGGGGTGCCGGCGCTGTTCACCGGGGCGGTGCGCCGAGTGCTGCCCGGCGTCGCCGTCGGGATGCGGCACGCCTCCGGGGCGCTGGAGCGGCTGCGCGGCGGGGGCAGCGACCTGTCCTGGGAGATCACGCGGCGGATCGGGTTCGGCGCCACCGAGCTGCCGCCGTCCATCATCACGTTCCTGGAGGCGATGGTCTCCGACACGCCGGTCGAGGTGATCGGCGCGTTCCTGCCGACGCTGCTCGACAACGACCGCCTCGCCGCCGCGGGCCGCCTCGCCGCCACCCCGACGCTGATCGTCGTCGGGGACGCGGACCTCATCACCCCGGTCGGCCACAGTCGTGCCATCGCCGCGGCACTGCCCGACGCGGAGCTCGTCGTCGAGCCGGGCGCCGGGCACTCCATCATGTTGGAGCGACCCGAGGCGGTGAACGCCGCGCTGCGCCGGTTGGTCGCCCGGGCCCTGGCTGTGCACGACCTGCCCCGGACGTCGGCCGACCACCGGCTGCGCGCCGTCGACGGCACCGCCGCCTAGCCGCCACTGACCGCTACCGTCGGCGTACCGGCCGCGGTGGCGCACCGGAGCGCCGGGCATCGGCTGCGCTGGCGCGGGCGTCCATGGCGCGCGGCGTCGGCGGCGCGGTGGTGGAGCGGTGGCGGAAGGGACGAGCAAGGTGAGGGTATGGCTGTGAACGCGGCGCCGCGGGACCAGATCGTGGTGCCCACCGCGGAGCGGATGCGCGAGCTCGGCACGCGGCTCGCCACGCTGCTGCGCCCCGGCGACCTGCTCGTGCTGTCGGGACCGCTCGGCGCGGGCAAGACGGTGCTCGCCCAGGGCATCGCCGCCGGCCTCGGCGTGCGCGAGACGGTCACCTCGCCGACGTTCGTGCTGGCGCGCGTCTACCCCGGCGGCCGGATTCCCCTCGTGCACGTCGACGCCTACCGTCTCGGCGGCGCGGCCGAACTCGACGACCTCGACCTCGACGCCGACGCCGACAGCGCGGTGACCGTCGTCGAGTGGGGCGCGGGGCTCGCGGAGGGGCTAGCCGGGGACCATCTGGAGGTCGTCGTCGCCCGGCCCACCGCCGGGGAGACGGGCGAGGTCCGGACCGTACGGCTGATCGCGTCCGGACCGGGCTGGGCAGAGCGGCTGCGGGAGCTGCCGCCCGGCTGAGGCGTCCGGCCCGGCGATCCGTAGTCTGGACGAGTGCTGGTGCTCGCCCTTGACACATCGACGGCTGCCTGCGCCGTGGCGCTCGCCGAGCTGACGGCCGCCGATCCCGCGGTGGCGGCGGCGGATGGCGTGGCCTCGCCGCCCGCGGTGCACGTCTGGCCGCGGGGGAGCGTGGTGACGGTCGATGCCCGCCGGCATGGCGAGCTGCTCGCCCCCTCGATGCGCACGGTGCTCGACGAGGCCCAGGCCCGCCCGTCCGACCTGGCGGCGGTGGTGGTCGGCGCCGGGCCGGGGCCGTTCACGAGCCTGCGGGTCGGCATGGTGACCGCCGCCGCCTTCGCCGACGCGCTGGAGATCCCCGTGCACGGCGTGTGTTCGCTTGACGGGATCGGCGCGGCCACCACCGGGCTCACCGCCGTCATCACCGACGCGCGCCGCCGCGAGGTCTACTGGGCCCGCTACGACGGTGGCGTCCGGGTGGGCGAGCCCGCGGTCGGCCGCCCGGCGCGGGTCGCCGAGGCGCTGCGGGCGGCCGGTGTCGGCGCCGTCGCGGGCCCCGGGCTCGCGCTGTACCCGGAGGCGTTCGCCGGTTTCGACCCGGTCGCGCTGCCCGCCGCCGACGGTGATGTGACCGCCCCCGAGGCCGGCTACCCGCGCCCGGAGCTGCTCGTCGGCCTCGCCGGCCCGGACCTGCTGGCCGGGCGCGTCCCCCGCCCGCTGGCCCCGCTGTACCTGCGGCGGCCGGACGCGGCCGAGCCACACGCGCCGAAGCCGGTCAGGGTGTGATCCCCGGCGCGGGGCCGAGCGCGGACCGGGAGGTGGACCTGGTGCTCGTGCCGATGCGCTGGTGGCACATCGAGACGGTCGCGGCCCTGGAGCCGAGCGTCTTCGCGGCCGACCCGTGGAGCGCGGAGCTGTTCTGGTCCGAGCTCGCCCAGGGCGTCCAGCGGCGCTACCTGACAGCGCTCGCCGGGCCGTCCGCCCAACCCGGCTCGGTCGGTTCCGACGAACCCGGCGGGCCGGGGACGTGGGACGTCGCGTCGATCGTCGGGTATGGGGGTCTCGCCGTCGCCGACGACGGTGCCTACATCCAGACGGTCGGCGTGGTGCCCGCGATGCGGGGGCGCGGCATCGGCGCCCGGCTGATGATCGCGCTGCTGCGGCATGCCCGGACGGTCGGCGCGCGTTCCTGCGGGCTGGAGGTCCGCACCGACAACCACGCGGCCCGGGCGCTGTACGCCCGCCTCGGCTTCGTCGACATCGGGATGCGGCGGGGCTACTACCAGCCCTCCGGCGGTGACGCGTACGTGATGCGGGTCCGCCCCATCGACACCGTCGGCTACGCCACCCTCCTCGACGGCATGGAGCGGGATCTTCCCGGCCGGGTGCGCCTGGCACCCTGACCGGGTCGTCCCCTCAGCGCGGGCTCAGGCCGCGGCCCGCGCCCGCGCGGCGGCCTCGCCGGCGGCCAGGCTGCTCTCGAACAGCTCGGTGAACTGCGCCAGCGCCGGGTTGACCGGGGCGAGCGTCATCTCCACCCGGATGAGCTCCACGTCGGACGCCCCGAGGGACTCCAGGACGTGCGCGACGTAGGGGAGCTGGTGGTCCCAACCCTCCTTGGGGGTGCCCGCCCCGTAGGAACCGCCCTGGGTGGCGATGACGGTGGCGCGGCGCCCGGTCATCGCCGACCGCTCCGGCGGCTGCCGCAGGGTGCGCCCGACGAGGATCACCTGGTCCACCCAGGCCTTGAACGTGGACGGCACCGAGAAGTTGTACATCGGCAGTGACAGCAGGTACTCGTCCGCCGTCTCCACCTCCCCGATCAGCTCCTCGCGGAGCTTGACCGCGTCGTTCTGGCCGGGCGTGCGCTGCTCGGGCGGGGTCGCCGCCGCCGACACGGCCGTCCAGTCCAGGTGCGGGGGTGGCGTGAGGGCGAGGTCGCGATAGGTGATGGTGCCGCCGGGATGAGCGGCGCGCCAGGCGTCGACGAACGTGGCGCCGAGAGCCCGGGAGGTCGAGCCCTCCGGGGCGAAGCTCGCGTCGACGTGCAGCAGATGAGCCATGCGTCGGTCCTCCGACCAGATCGTCGTCTCTGATGATCTTCTTTGCATAGAAGATCTGTAGGAAGACTATCGTAAGAAAAGATAGTCTGCACGAGCACTTATCTCGGGAGGTGATTGATCTGATCGAGAGGGGTAGGCTGGTCCGGTGAGCGACGCCACGGCGTCCGCGTCGCGCGGCGCCGAACCAGACGGGTTGCCCGAGGACCTCGGGTGGGACCTGGGCTGGCTGCTGGGCCAGGTGCAGTACGGCTACCTGGCCGCGGCCGCGGCCGCCGTCAGTCAGCTGCCCGGCGGACTTCGCGCGCTGCACGTGCTCGGGGCGGCGGTCGGGCCGCAGGCGCGCAACCAGATCGAGGTGGCCCGCCGGTTCGGCATCGACCGCACGGTGATGGTGCGCATCGTCGACGAGCTCGAGCGGGACGGTCTCGTCCAGCGCCAGCCCGACCCGGCCGACCGGCGGGCGCGCATCATCACCGCGACCGCCAAGGGTGCGCGGCTCCACGCCACCGCCCAGCAGTCGCGGCAGCTGGTCGACCAGCACGTGCTCGGCGGGCTCTCGCCCACCGAGCGGGAGGTCTTCGTCGATCAGCTGCGCCGGATCACCGCCCGGCTGCTCGCCGTCGACCCGACCCACGGCGCCGCGGCCTGCGACGCCGCCCGCCGGGAGATCGACGCGCACGAGGCTCCCACCGCCCCGAGCGAGGCTTCCGTCGACCCATGCGACGGGCCCGCCGACCTGTGCGAGGCTCTCGCCGGCCCATGCGAGCTTCCCTCCGCCGCGGGTGAGGCTCCCTCCGCGTGTGAAGCGCCCGCATCCACGCACGAGGCTCCCTCCGCGGCGAGTTGAGCGCCCGCCGACCGACGTCGGCGCCGCGCGTGGGTCCTGGCTGGGCCGCGTCTCGAGTTGCGATCTTCGTGCACCGTCGTCGCGGCGGGTCGTGGCAGCGTTCTGGCAACGTCGCGGCGGCCCGTGTCGCGGTGACAAAACGGACACGACACGGGGAGTTCGCGACAGGACCCGTTCCCGCGCACGGCCCAGGAGTCTGCGTAACCATCTGTGATATCGGCCCTCGCCGGGGTGATGGGCACCGGGTCGGCCCGAGCCGGTCGCCTCCCGCGTCAGCCACCTCCGAGGACGCACTCCAGGCCGCCATCCATCGCAGCCGGACGCTGGCCGCGGAGCGGGGCTCAGTGCGCCGGGTGGACCTGGCGGAAAGGCCAGGCGTGCGCGGCGCCGGCGAGCAGGTCGGCCGGGGGCGTGGGAAAGGGCGGCCCGTCGGGCTCGTCGGTCCCCTGTCCGGTGCCGGTGCCGGCACCGGAGTCAGTCCCATGTCCGGGACCGGTGCCCGGAACGGACCCATGTCCGGGGTCGGCGCCAGCGGGGGCGGGGGTGCGGTTCGGGGGTGCCGGGGTGGGGGTTCGGAGGATGATCACGACGAGGTCGCCGGCCGGCTGGTGGCTGAGATACACCTCACCTTCCCGGTCGGCGAGCGCCTCGATCGCCCAGCGCCGGAGGTCGTCCAGGCGGCCGGGCGCGGCCCTGGCCTCCCACATCCAGATCACGTGGAACTCCCGTCACGCCGAGGGCGGCTGGTCGACGCGGGCGCGCGGCGACCGCGTCGAAGCCGGCCGGTCGGCGGGGCCGGCCCGTCGGGTGTGGCCGGCACGTCCGCGCCGCCGTTCGCTGCCGTGTTGACAGATCCGCACCATCTTGGTTGACGTGAGTGGTGCGGGTGCTAGGTTGGCACTCGGCACATGAGAGTGCCAGCGACGACAGGCGCCTGTTCACCCGCGACGGCAGGCCGCCAGGGTCGCTCTCTCATCCAGCGTAGGAAGGGGGAGGTCGATCGTGACGACCGCCACCAAGGTTGCTATCAAGCCTCTTGAGGACCGCATCGTCGTGCAGCCGTCCGACGCGGAGCAGACCACCGCGTCCGGCATCGTGATCCCGGACACGGCCAAGGAGAAGCCCCAGGAGGGCACCGTCCTGGCCGTCGGCCCGGGCCGGTTCGAGGACGGCAAGCGCGTCCCGCTCGACGTCAAGGTCGGCGACGTGGTGCTCTACAGCAAGTACGGCGGCACCGAGGTCAAGTACTCGGGCGAGGAGTACCTCGTGCTCTCCGCCCGCGACGTCCTCGCGATCATCGAGAAGTAGGCCGCTCGCCGGTAGCAACGCCAGGGGCGCGCCCCGCTGGTGCCACCCGGCTGTTGCCGGGTGCGCCGGCGGGGCGCGCCCTTGCGTTTCGCCGCCGGCCTCGGTGTCGGGAGAGGACACCTCAGGTATGCCGAAGATTCTCACGTTCAACTCCGACGCCCGCCGCGCGCTCGAGCACGGCGTCAACGCCCTCGCCGACGCGGTGAAGGTGACGATCGGTCCCCGCGGGCGCAACGTCGTCATCGACAAGTCCTACGGCGCGCCGACGATCACCAACGACGGGGTGACGATCGCGCGCGAGGTCGAGCTGGACGACCCGTACGAGAACCTGGGCGCGCAGCTGGCCAAGGAGGTCGCGACCAAGACCAACGACGTGGCCGGCGACGGCACCACGACGGCGACCGTGCTCGCCCAGGAGATGGTGCGGTTCGGCCTCAAGCAGGTCACCGCGGGCGCGGCCCCGCTGTCGCTGAAGGCGGGCATCGAGGCCGCCGTCGAGGCGGTGTCGGCGGCGCTGCTCGCGCAGGCCGTCGAGGTCAGCGCGAAGGAGACCATCGCCCAGGTCGCGGCGATCTCCGCGCAGGACGCCAAGGTCGGCGACCTGATCGCCGAGGCGATCGACAAGATCGGCAAGGACGGCGTCATCACGGTCGAGGAGAGCCAGACCCTCGGGCTGGACCTCGAGCTGACCGAGGGAATGAAGTTCGACAAGGGCTACATCTCGCCGTACTTCGTCACCGACGCGGAGGCGCAGGAGGCGGTCCTCGAGGACACGTACGTCCTGCTCTACCCGGGCAAGATCGCGGCGCTGAACGAGCTCCTGCCGCTGCTCGAGCAGGTCGTCCAGGAGCGCAAGCCGCTGCTGATCATCGCCGAGGACATCGAGGGCGAGGCCCTGTCGACCCTGGTCGTCAACGCCATCCGCAAGACCTTCCAGGTCGTCGCGGTGAAGGCCCCCGGGTTCGGGGATCGCCGCAAGGCGATGCTGCAGGACATCGCGGTGCTCACCGGCGGGCAGGTGATCGCCTCCGAGGTCGGCCTGTCGCTCGACGGCGTCACCCTCGCCGACCTCGGTCGCGCGCGGCGTGTGGTGGTCGACAAGGACAACACCACGATCGTCGACGGCGCCGGCACCGCCGAGTCCGTCAGCGACCGCGTCGCGCAGCTCAAGGCCGAGATCGAGGCCAGCGACTCCGACTGGGACCGGGAGAAGCTCCAGGAGCGTCTCGCCAAGCTCGCCGGCGGTGTCGCGGTCATCCGCGTTGGCGCCGCCACCGAGGTGGAGCTCAAGGAGAAGAAGCACCGCCTCGAGGACGCCGTCTCGGCGACCCGCGCGGCGATCGAGGAGGGCATCGTCGCCGGTGGCGGCTCCGCCCTGGCGCACGTCACCAGCGTTCTGGATGACGGTCTGGGCCGCACCGGTGACGAGCTCGCCGGTGTCCGGATCGTGCGCTCCGCGCTCGACGCCCCGCTGTCCTGGATCGCGCGTAACGCGGGCCAGGAGGGCGCGGTCATCGTCTCCAAGGTCAAGGAGCTCGAGCCGGGCCGCGGCTACAACGCGGCCACCGGCGAGTACACCGACCTGATCGCGGCCGGCGTCGTCGACCCGGTCAAGGTCACCCGGTCGGCGGTGGCGAACGCCGCCTCGATCGCGGCGCTGCTTATCACCACCGAGAGCCTCGTGGTCGAGAAGCCGGCCGAGCCGGAGCCCGGGCACGGTCACAGTCACAGCCACGGTCACAGCCACCCTCAGGGTCCCGGCTTCTGACCGCGGCCGCCGGGTGGGGCCGGGGGCCGAACCACGGCGCGCGATCCCACCCGGCATGCCCGCAGCGACGAACGCGGCCCGGCCAGGCCTCCTCGCGGAGGTCCGGCCGGGCCGCGTTCGTTTGTCCGCGGCGGGTGAGCCCGCCGGCCCCGATCACCCGTCCCGGGTGATCGGGGCCGCGGCGCCTCGATGCCCGCTTCCGTACCGGTACGGCGCCGTCGCGCTCAGCAGGCCGGGGCGAGTCCCGGCCGGGCCGGAACACGCCGGGCGACCCCCCGCCGGGAACGGCCGGTGAGGATCGCCTCCCGCTCCGACTCGCTGAGCCCACCCCACACGCCGTACGGTTCCCGGGCGGTCAGTGCGTATTCGCCGCAGGCCCGGATGACAGGGCATCGGGCGCAGATCGCCTTGGCCGCAGCCTCCCGGGCGGCCCGAGCGGGCCCGCGTTCCCCTTCCGGATGGAAGAACAGCTCGGTGCTCTCCCCGCGACAGGCGCCGTGCAGCTGCCACTCCCACTTCTCCGCGCCGGGGCCTGGAAGTCGTCGTACGTCGGTCATCGGCCTGAACCCCCCTCTCGACCTGAGCGGCGAGCGCCGCCGACTCACCGTAGTGCCGGTCACCCTATGAGTGATCTTGAAAAATTCACCCGGGCGAGCCCGCGGCGGCAGGCCGTCGGCCCCGCTGTGCTGCCGTGCTCGGTGCCGGCGCACCGGGACATGGCGCGGAACCGACGGACCGTCCCGCTGGGGACCACGGCCGGTCCAACCCGTCTCGCGTCCGCGGATCCGGCGGACGGCTTTCGTGGACGATGATTCGCCTACCCAGGCCATCGCCTGGTCACACGGCTCCGGCGGGATCGCCGGGTCCGGATGACGGCCGAGGCCGAGCGGCGCGGCGCGCGGGCCAGGCGCGGGGCGCCTGCCGTGGCGTCGGACGGTACCGGCGAGGCGACCGGGTGAGGAGGCGCTGGGCGCGGCGGCACCGGCGAGGCAGCGCTGGCCGCGGCGGCGGGCGCGACATCGGCGTCGCGCGGCCTGGCATTGGCAGTGAGCTGCCCCGGGAAGGCGCCGGCGGGCGGGCGGCACGTTCGGTGTCCTCCAGCTGACAGCGCCACGCTGGCCCGAAAGTCGTAGCCAATCGCCCGGCGACCCCCGGTCACCGGCCCCGCGCGGGCGCGAGCGGCCGGGTCCGGCACGTCCCGCGGCTACCGGCCCGCCGCCAACGCGGAGGTGCGACGTTACGTTCGGTAGTCGAGGAGGGGTGCGGTGAACAGGCGGGGAGCGGGTGCCACGAACTCGCCGCGCCCGCCGTGGGCCGTCACCGCGCCGGGTGACCGCGGCCGCCGGCCCGGATCAGCGGGTGTCGGCCTCCGAGGCGGTGGATGCCTCATACACGCCGTCGGCGAAGCCGCGTGCGTACTCCCAGCTCACGTAGCACGACGGATCAGGGGCGAAGGCCGGCTCGTGGACGCGAGTGCGCCCTTCGTTGAGCAGGTTGCGCAGGTTGCCAGCCAGCAGCTCCCAATCGAAGTAGTGGGGCTCAGCGCAGCCCTCGCAGTCGACGACGAGACCGCGGTAGCCGCGCGGCTCGAGCAGCGTGCGGAAGACGTCGAGGTCTCCCAGCTCGGCGAGGACCTCCTCCCGCTCGTGCAGGGACAGCGGTTCGAGCAGGTTGAGCTCGTCGACGGAGTCGAGGCGCGCGAGCTCGGCGGCCGGATCCTCGGGGTCACCCGCGAAGGGGTCGACAGGCTCGTCGCTCACGACGACCACGCTACGCTTGCCCGGACTGCTTAGTGGTCCCGATCTGCAGTCTCGGCACCGTTGTGTGGTGCTTGGGCGCTCGGCGCGTGGGATCGTTTTCCGTTGCGCAAACGCGGCACGTCGCGGCCGCGGCCGCCGGCAGCGGTTCCCGCAGTGGCGCCGCCGCGATCTCTGTCACGCCGGGGCGGCCCACCGGTGCCAACGCCATCTACGATGGGACGCAGGCCGTCGCCCGGCCACCGGCCCGTCGGCAGGTCGTCTTCCGCGTTCCCGTCGGCGGCCCTCGGCTCGTCGGCGGGCGACCGGGCCGGCCTGTCCAGGCATCCGGCGGGGCCGTGGCCGTCGGGCGGTTCCGCAGCGCTGCGGCACCGGTCAACCCGGAACGGAAGGTGCCATGAACGTTCCCCTTGCCACCGATCTGTCCTCGCTGGCGGGCGGGGGTGTCGAACCCCGCGCCGACCTGCTCGGCGCCGACGCCGCGCCGGTGCCGCCGAAGCTGGCGATGCTCGGGCTGACCTTCGACGACGTGCTGCTACTGCCGGCGGAGTCGGACATCGTTCCCGCCGAGGCGGACACCACGACCCGGCTGTCGCGGCACATCGAGCTGGCAGTGCCGCTGGTGTCCTCGGCGATGGACACGGTGACCGAGGCCCGGATGGCGATCGCCATGGCCCGCCAGGGCGGCGTCGGGGTGCTGCACCGCAACCTGTCGATCGACGAGCAGGCGCAGCAGGTCGACATGGTGAAGCGGTCCGAGTCCGGCATGATCGCCGCGCCGGTGACCTGCGGTCCGGACGCCACCCTCGAGGACGCGAACGTGCTGATGGCGCGCTACCGCATCTCGGGCGTGCCGGTGACCCAGCCGGACGGCCGCCTCGTCGGCATCGTCACCAACCGGGACATCCGCTTCGAGCGCGACTACTCCCGTCGGGTGCAGGACGTCATGACGCCGATGCCGCTGATCACGGCGCCGGTCGGCGTGTCCGCGGACGACGCGCTGGGCCTGCTGCGCCGGCACAAGATCGAGAAGCTGCCGATCGTCGACGAGCAGGACCGCCTGCGCGGTCTCATCACGGTGAAGGACTTCACCAAGCGCGAGCAGTACCCGAACGCGACCAAGGACGCGGACGGTCGGCTCGTCGTCGGGGCCGCGCTGGGCGTCGGAGAGGACGCGTACAAGCGGGCCCAGGTGCTCGTCGCCACGGGGGTGGACTTCCTGGTCGTGGACACCGCCCACGGTCACCAGCGCGCGGTGCCCGACATGGTCCGCCGGCTCAAGGCCGACATCCCGGCCGGCCCCGACGGCCGCCCGCTCGACGTGATCGGCGGGAACGTCGCCACCGGAGCCGGCGCCGCGGCCCTCATCGCCGCCGGCGCGGACGCGATCAAGGTCGGTGTGGGGCCGGGTTCGATCTGCACCACCCGGGTCGTCTCCGGGGTCGGTGTCCCGCAGGTCACCGCCATCTACGAGGCCTCCCAGGTCGCCCGCCGGCACGGCGTCCCCGTCATCGGTGACGGCGGCCTGCAGTACTCCGGGGACATCGCGAAGGCCATCGCGGTCGGCGCCGACACGGTCATGCTCGGCAGCCTGCTCGCCGGCGTCGACGAGAGCCCGGGCGAGCTGATCTTCATCAACGGGAAGCAGTACAAGGCCTATCGCGGCATGGGCTCGCTCGGCGCGATGCGCAGCCGCGGGACGGCCCGCTCCTACTCCAAGGACCGCTACTTCCAGGACGACGTCCTCTCCGACGACAAGCTCGTGCCGGAGGGCGTCGAGGGCCAGGTGCCCTATCGCGGTCCACTCGCCGCGGTCGCGCACCAGCTCGTCGGCGGCCTGCGCGCCGCGATGGGCTACACCGGGTCGCCGACGATCCGCCGCCTGCAGGAGGAGGCGCAGCTCGTCCGGATCACCTCGGCGGGCCTGATCGAGAGCCACCCGCACGACATCCAGATGACCGTCGAGGCGCCGAACTACAACTCCGCCCGCTGACCGCCGGCGGCTGCGCCGGCCAGTCCGGTCGTCGTGCCGGTGCCAGCGCCGGCGGGACCGTCCTGGTGGCCGCGGCGTGCCCGGCTGTGGCACCTTGGTGCATCCCGGGCGGACGCGGGCAGCCGGGCGACCCGGGCAGGGACGGGACAGGTTCGGCCGGTGAGCCCGCCGGCCCAGGCGGGAGGGCACGCAGTGGCAGAGGTCGAGATCGGGATCGGTAAGAGCGCGCGGGTCGCGTACAGCCTGGACGCGGTCGGCGTCGTCCCGTCGCGGCGCACCCGGGATCCCAAGGACGTCTCGCTGGCCTGGGAGATCGACGCCTACCGCTTCGAGCTGCCGCTGGTGTCGGTCGCCGCCGACGCCGTCACCTCGCCGGCCACGGCGATCGCCCTCGGCCAGCTCGGTGGGCTGGGGGTGCTGCACGTCGAGGGCCTGTGGACCCGGCACGAGGAGCCCGAGTCGCTCATCGCGGAGCTCACCGAACTCGGTGTCCACAAGGGCGAGGCGGCGGCGACGGAGCGGCTGCGCGCCCTGTACGAGGCGCCGGTCGACCCGGACCTCATCGCCCGCCGCATCGGCGACCTGCGGGAGGCCGGCGTGACGGTGGCCGCGGCGCTGCGGCCGCAGAAGGTACGGGCGCTGTCCCAGCACGTGCTGGCCGCCGGTGTCGACCTGCTGGTCATCCACGGCACCGCGGTGTCCGCCGAGCACCAGTCCCGGGGCACCGAGCCGCTCAACCTCAAGCGCTTCATCGGCGAGCTCGACATCCCCGTGCTGGTCGGCGGCTGTGCATCGTTCTCGACCGCGCTGCATCTGATGCGGACCGGTGCCGCCGGCGTCATCGTCGGCGTCGGCTCGGGACTCGGCGACCGCACCCGTGAGGTGCTCGGCGTCGGCGTGCCGCTGGCCACCGCGATCGCCGACGCGGCCGGTGCCCGGATGCGCTACCTCGACGAGTCGGGCGGCCGCTACGTCCACGTCGTCGCGCATGGTGACCTGCGTACCGGCGGCGACGTGGCGAAGGCGATCGCCTGCGGCGCCGACGCGGTCATGGTCGACGCGGCCTTCGCCGCCGCGTCGGACGCCCCGGGCCAGGGCGGCATGTGGCCGATGGACGTGCTGCACTCCGACCTGCCCCGGGGCCGCTGGGCGCCGGTCACCCCGACGGGAACCCTCGCCCAGATCGTCACCGGCCCCGGCGCCGCCACCGGAACCGGGCTGCTGAACCTCGCCGGCGGCCTGCGCACCGCGATGGCGACGACCGGGTACGCGACCCTCAAGGAGTTCCAGAAAGCCGAGGTCATGGTGGACGCCGCCAGCTGATCGCCGCGGGGGTCCGGGACGGGGGCATCCGGACGAGGGCGCGCGGACCGGTGGTCGGGTTCGTGACCGTGGGCTGACCCGCCCGTGGTCACGGCGGTACCCGGTCGATTCGGGCCTGACGTGGACATGGCACCCTGGGAACGTCCGTCTCCGGCACGAAGGACGACCGATGCGCCTCGACGAGCATGGCCGCTGGGTCAGTGATGACGGCGCCTACGTCTGGGACGAGGCCGCCCAGACCTGGCAGCCGTCATCCGCCGCACCGCCGGCCAGCTCCGGCGGCGCGGCCGCGTGGCCGCCCGCGGGCGGCACCGGCCCGAAGTCACCCGGCCGCGCGATCACCGGCGCGGTGGCCCGTCCGGGCGGAGAGGGCCCCCTCGCGGGGGTCCCCCGCCCGGCGGCGACCGGCCCTGCTGGTGGCGGCCAGGGCACCTCCGGCGGCCCCACGTCCGTCTCCGGTCCGTCCGACGATGGTCCGGGTGCCCGCAGCGGGGGAGCGCTGGGGCCCTACGGCGGAACCGGGCAGTTCGGCGGAACCGGGCAGTTCGGCCAGTGGGCGCTGACGGGCGGCCAGGTCCCGGTTGACGCGACCGGGCGGACCGCCGCCCCGCGCACGACGGCGCCGACGGCCGCCACCCCGCTGGGCGGTCCCGGCCTCGAGGCGGCGCGGGGCCCGGGCGGCGGCCCAGCCGCACGAGTGGCAGGCCCGGGGATGGCAGGCAGCGCCGGCACCGCGCCACGGCCGGGCGCGGGACGTGCGGGCGACCAGACGCGGCGGGAGGCCGCCGAGGACGACGAGCACGACACCGACGAGGACGCCTGGGGCGACGACGGGGAGTCGACCGGCGAGATCCGCCGCATCGCCGCGCCGATGGGCGCCGGCACCCCGCCCGCCCGCGCGACCGGTGTCGCGCACTGGGATGACGACGTCGACGACGGCGACCCCGGCTTTGCCGGCGATGTCGATGTCGACGGCGACCCCGATGACGACAACCGCGAGCCGGCCGAGTCCGGGTGGGCACCGTCGGGCGGCCGCTTCGCCGACCGTGGGGCCCGACCGGCGCCAGCCGGGGCCGTCCGCGGCGGGGCCGGTCGGGGCGGCGGGCTGCTCCGGCAGGTGCGCGATCGTCCGCCGCTGCTCATCGCGGCGGTCGTGGTGCTGGTGTGCGTGGGTCTCGGCATCGCCGGATTCCTGGCCCTGGGTGGCGGCGGCTCGGGCGGTGGGTCGTCGACGGGCACGGCGGCGGCCGGCAAGGGGATCTACGACAAGAGCGTCCGCGACGCCTACCTCAGCTCGTGCCTGGACGTGAGCAACGGCAACGAGGGCTACTGCACCTGCACGCTGGACAAACTCGAGGCGACGTACACCCAGGAGGAGTACCAGCGCTTCAGTGCCAACGTGCAGTCCGATTCGTCGCAGCGGATCGTGCGCGAGATCTACGCAGCCTGCCGTGACAAGCGATGACCGCGATCCGTGTAAAGTGGGCGAACAGCACCAACGTCACAATTCTGCCGGGGCGGCTCGCGGGGGATCCTGCGGTTGATTGCTTTTTCGCCGTTCGCAGGGTAAGACGTCCATCACACATAGCGATGCGGTCACGGCGGGGCGGCTCCTGGCGCCGCGTCCCGGGGCCTGACGTCTCCGAGTGGCGCCGCTCCCGACCGCCCGAGCCGGCTGGCTCCCGACCGCCCGAGCCGGCTGGGTGCGGGTTGCGACGACACGGTTCACACGATGCATGGCCGCACGATCGCGACGGCGAGCGTGCTGACCTGGAGGGCGGGAGATGCCGCCCGACGACGACACGCCGCCGCGCGGCCCCGCCTCCCACGCCACGGCTGCGGCGTGGCCCCACCGCCGGGCGGGTGACGGCCGGGTGACGACCCACGACGCCGATCTCAACCAGCCGGTGCCACCGCGGCGCGACGACGACTTCTTCGCGGTCGAGCGGGTCGGTGAGCCCGAGCCGTCCCCCGCGGCGCCGATGCCGACGTGGGGCCCGACGCCATGGCCGCCCGCCCCGGCGCCGGCGCCCCCGCACGGGCCTGGCCCCGACGCGCGGGCCGCTGCGGCGCCGGCCCGCGCCGCCGACCCCTTCGACGTCACCAGCAACCCCTTCGACGTCACCAGCACCTGGAACGACGGTCCGGCGCGCCCGGCAAGCCCGTCGGGGATCTCGGTCGCGCCGCCCAGCCCGACCCCGCCGGTCCGCCCGGCCCCGCCGCCACCCTCCACGTACGGGGAACCGCCCGGGCAGCACGTCACACCGCCCGGGCAGCACGTCACACCGCCTGGGCACTCCGCATCCCCCGGGCACTCCGCATCCCCCGGGCACTCCGCATCCCCCGGGCACTCCGCATCCCCCGGGCACTCCGCATCCCCCGGGCACTCCGCATCCCCCGGGCACTCCGCATCACCGGGGCACTCCGCATCCCCAGGGCATGGCGGGCCGGCGGCGCACGGCGGGCCGGCGGCGCACGGCGGGTATCCGCCGCCAGCCGGGCGGCAGGCCGCGCCCGGTGGGGGCGGGCCGATGTCGTACCTGCCGTCGGTCAGTCCGGTTCCGCCCGGTCATCCGCCGGCCCCCGGCGCCCCGCTGGCGGGTGAACGCGGATCCGCCCGCGGCGGCGTGCCCGGCGCGGGTGCCGGGACCGGCGGCGCCACCACGGGGGGCATCTCGATGGGGGGCGCGTGGCCGGGAGCGGGCCCTGGCCATCGCGCCCAGCCGGGTTGGGACGGGCCGTCGACGGGCTCTGTGCGGGTCGGTGACGCTCGCCGCCCCCCACCCCAGGACGGGACGGGGGACGGCTACACCGACCCGTTCACCGGCGGGTTCCCGATCTCCGCCCGCCCGGTGCCGTCGAACGGGCCCCGCACCGGTCCGATGCCCCTGCCGTCCCCGCCCGCCGGTTCGAGCCCCCTTTCGGGGCCGGCCGCGCCGGGAACGGCGCCTGGGGACCCCACGGGCGCGCCGGCCCGGTCAGATCCGTGGAACGGGCACAGCGCGCCGCGGCTGCGCCCGTTCGCCTCGCCCGGCGACGATCCGCTGCGCGCGGACCCGACGGCCACCGGCCAGGCCCTGCCGTATCCCTCCACCCCACCCCGCGGCTTCGGTGGCGACGGTTACCTGCCCGGGAGCGGGTCGCGCGGCACCGGCGCGACGGGCCGCCCCGGTACGGCGGCGGGAGCGGACGGCCCGGGCGCGCTGGCCAGGCGGCCCTCGCGCCAGTCACGTCCCGCCGCCGCCCGTCCGCCGGCGGGCTCCGACGCCGCGGCCGGGCCCGCCGACCAATCCGTTCCCGGCACGCGCCGCTCCGCGGTCGGCCACGCCCCGACACCGCCGCCCGCGGATGCCCGGGCGATGGGTTCCCCGGCCGGTGACCCGCGGGCCTCCGACCCGTCGCGGGACCCCTGGGGCGCCGCGGCCCGCCCGTCGGGCTGGCGCAACCCGCTGACCGACACGGGCAGTTTCGTTCGTCCGCTGCCACCGCCTGGACTGCCGGGCCTCATCGGCGACCGGGCGGATCCGCTGTCCGGGCCGCTGCCGGTGGTGCGCCGCCGCCCGGCGCAGGGTGCCCGCGGGCCGGCGGTGACGGATCCGCTCCCGACCGCCCAGCCGCCTGGAGCCCCACAGCCGCCTGGAGCCCCACAGCCGCCCGGAGCCCCTCAGCCGCACAACATGCCCGCCCGGTACGCGCTCGCCGACACCGAGCTCGCCGGGCAGCCCATCCGCGCGGGCATGTTGGCCATGGGGGGATCGCGGAACAGCACCTCGTCGAGCGCGTCGTCCACGCCCAGGCGGCCGCCGTGCAGGCGCCCGGCGAACCGAGGATCGGTGAGCATCAGCCGGATGGTCTGCG